>JBHIEA010000005.1:0-24368 GCA_046760365.1 bacterium | reverse complement strand
ATCGTTTCTTGACAGTGCGCCGCTACCGCGCTAAATGAACTAACAATAAGAATCATCAAGAGATACGTTAATCCTTTCCTCATCTTATCCTCCTTGCAAGACATGATTCGTCCTACTATGTGAGTTCTCAAAAGGAGCTAGTAACTATCCTGCAGCTCTTGAGAACTCTGTTTGTCTCGACCTCAATTATTCCCCTGGTTTTCACCTCCCTTCTTTGTGATCTGACTTTCTAGCCCCTTGCCTCATCTCTCACCCCTCCCAGAGATGCTCTTTGTTTTCGACAAACGGTACTATATCGTCATTAGAGACCTAGAACGCCAGTTTAGCACCACACTTCAGATACCCCTGGGACAGCATTAGCGTTCCCCTCTATCGTAGCTGGCAATTATTCTCTTGTCCTCTCCCATCTTGTGTGTACCTACGGCCTCCACGTTCCCAGGGCAACTTTTGGAACAAAATCCGCCAAGCCGGAAGGGGGGAAAGGCAATGTCCTACCCTGTTCAGCTGCCATGTAGCACGACATGACTAACCTAACTACTTCTATTCCATCTTTCCAGGTTTCCCGGGGCTTTTTTCCCTCAAGGAAACTTCGAACCATGTGCCTGTTTTCATCAGTATAACCATAAATCAGTGCCTCATCAGCAACAACGGGCATTAGTCCCTGTTCGGCGTTTTGCTTTTCCACCAGATCCTCGCCTGTCTCTCCTCGTATCTCTCTACTAAAGAAAACATGTAGATCAGGCTTACAGGTATCTACTTCCATAAAGTACTCCGGGCCTAAGAGTTCAAATTTGAGCCGGAGTCCTGTCCCCACAAAGCTCCAGGAAGTGGTAGCCTCGCTGACTACGGTGTGTCCGTCCTCTGCAACGTAGGTTACAGAGGCTCTCCCAAAATCTTCTGCCGGGTGCTGGGAGTAATCTATCTCTCCCTGGGTCTTATCTCTTAATTGCTTTATGTACTCCTTCCTAGTCCATTTAAGGCTATTTATTTCTGCCGCTATTGACTTTACCTTGAGTGAATCCCGAGACCTTCCAGGTTGAGTAAGTAAATATCGGCCGGCTTCTAGACTATGGCACATCATATCATTCATAACCCCTCCTCCCTGCTTGAATCCAGACCAAAACCACGGTTTATGGGGACCACTGTGTTCTTCAGCACATCTGGCTAAATAAGGAGGGCCACTTATGGGTGCTCCTCTTCTCCAGATGATCTCTCTTCCTTTCATCAAGGAAGGCGCAAAAACCTGATTTTCCAGATATCCGTGAAGAATACCCATATCCTCCACTAATGTAAGCATCTTTGTTGCCTCGGCAACATTGCGGGCAAGGGGCTTCTCACAAGCTATTCCCACCAATTTCGCTCTTTTGCTTAAGACCTCTTCGGCTATCTTCTCCAGTATCTGCACTCTTGCGAAATTCGGAACAGCTATCCACACCGCATCCACCGCACGATCTCGAACCATTTTGGATATCTCGGTGTACACTTTCGGTTTGCCTACATTTAGCTTTTCACATAGTTTCTGAGCTTCGAGTGCGCTGCTTGAAGAACAGTCACAAATGGCGGTGATATCTGCATCACGTACGCCTATCCAGCTTTGTATGTGGAATCCAGTCACGAAACCTGCTCCAATAAGGCCCACTCTTAATCTTCTTTCTTTCATAACGCCTAGTCCTCCCAAATACTATTTGATTCTCAGTTTAACCGGCCTTTAACCTTTGTGCCGTTGTCCTCAACGAAAAAGTTAGACTTTCAGGTAGAAAGACCTGAATACTCGATGTTATCCTTTCAACACTTTTCTCTATGGATTCTTCTCCGTAGGCTAATGTGTTATACGCATACTTCATATTTTCTCCTTGTTAAAGTCACGGCGATATTAATACCTTCGCCTTGTCTTAAGTGGAGCTTCTAATCACAAGTTCGGGTTTAATTGCTATCTGTTGCGGCTCAGAACGGATATGCTTTTTCGAAAGTTGATTAAGTAAGATCTCTGCTGCCTTATAACCTAACTCGTACTTAGGTATACGCACGCTACTCAATGGTACAACGGCAAGTGAGGCAAATTCAATATCATCATACCCAACGATAGCTACATCATCTGGGATCCTTAATCCCCCCTCACGGAGAGCTTTCATTATACCCAGAGCCAGGTAGTCGTTGAAAACGCTTACAGCAGTGAAGTCCAACCTCTTAGAAAGAGCATCTTTCATTACTCTATAACCATCCTCTGATTTTGCATTAGTAAACCTAACCAATTCCTCTTCAAATCTGATTCCATATTGAGCTAATGCTTTCTTATATCCATTCAGACGTTCCTGGGCGGTGGTGACATGAGATGGTCCTGCTACATACATGATTTTTCTATGCCCTTTCTTAATAAGATGTTCAGTAGCCAAAAATCCTCCTAGTACGTCATCAGCCACGACATAGCTGAGATCTGGAATCTTAAGATATCTGGCAACTAACACAAAGGGAACCTTCATCTGCTGAAGATAAAAGATATCCCGAGTTTTTTTCTCCACGGGAGTCACGAGTATGCCATCAACTCTTTTTTGGACTAATAGCTTCATTGCTTTTTCTTCTCTCACATAATTCTCATTAGCGTTACATAGAATGATGCTGTACCCTTTCTTTTGCACTTTGTCCTCTATTCCGTGAATAACAAGACTGAAAAAGGGGTTCGTTATGTCCGAGACGATAACACCTATTGTTTTTGTCTGTCCAGTTTTTAAACTTCTGGCGACCAAATTTGGAGTGTATCCCATTTCTTTGACTATCTTTAGAATTCTGTGCTTGGTCTCATCGTTCACATCTGGTTTGTTACTCAGTGCCCGGGAGACCGTGTTAACGGAGACACCGGCCATCTCAGCAATAACCTTTTGAGTAACGCGAACCTTTGCCACCAGTTTCCTCATCGTTACCGTTATCGTTCATATCATAACAAAAATTAAAAAGTTGTCAAGTCTGCTCTCAGGAGTTTCCCCAAAATTTCATGTGCCATTTTCAACATTGGCTTCATTATATCCATATGCTGAACGTCTGTGGGACAACTATAAAGGGTGAAAGAGATTTCTGCCATGTAAATCCCATTAGAGATGGGTAAAGAGTGAACATATTGGACATAAGTGGCCAGAGATTGGATAAGATCTCTCGGTGACAAAAGAACGTAGGCAGTCTTACCTCCAGCCATTTTTAAAGGAACTGGTTAATCTTCCAAAATATGGCATTAAAATTGCACTATTAAAGGTCAAAAAGGTACTAATGACAGCTTCCTTTTCTTTTGCAATGAACTAACTATAATATACTTGACAATAAAGTTTACTGGGGAGTACATAAGATGAAAGATGAAGATAAGACAAAAGAGGGACTTATAAATGAATTGACAAGGTTGCGTCAACGGATTACTGAATTGGAAAGATCGGAAGCCGAGCACAAGAAGATAAAGGAGGCACTGCAGAAAAGCCAAGAGCACGAGCGGTTCCTCACTAATGTGCTCGAATGCTCTTCACAGCCTTTCACTCAGGGTTATCCTGATGGTCGGTTAATGACCTACAATACTGCCTACTGTAATCTTCTGGGCTACACTAAGGAAGAGTTGCGTAACTTGAAGTCGCCTACGGATCTTACGCCTCCAGAGTGGCGCGAGGTGGAGGCAAAGGTAGCAGAGAAAATGCGCCGCTCCGGACAGCCGCAACGCTTCGAGAAAGAATATATCCGCAAGGATGGGTCCCGAGTTCCGGTAGAAGTTTCCGCACACCCAATATTTAATAGCAAAGGAGATTTAAAATACTACTATTCATTCTTCACTGACATCGCAAAGCTCAAGAAGGCCCAAGTGGAACTGAAGGAGTCTCGAGACCATTTCCAAGCGTTATTTAATGTTATGGTGGATCCGGTGGTTATCATAGATGGGAAGGGAGGGATCTTAGAAATCACGAATGCAGTGCAAAAGCTCACAGGATTCAAGAGGGAGGAGTTGGTGGGAAAGAATTTTCTGAAGATAAACGTCTTGACAGCGAAGAGCAAAGCCATTGCCATAAAGAATTTGGCAAAACGGTTGATGGGAATGAAAGTTGCACCATACGAAGTTGAAGCATTCACCAAAGATGGGAAGAAAATAGCCATTGAGGTCAACGCTGCAAAGATCATGTACCGGACAAAGCCTGGAGTCATGATAGTGTGCCGAGATATCACCGAGCGCAAGTGCGCCGAGAAGGCGTTAGAATCTGAAAAGAAGCACCTTGAGGCGTTATTCAAAAGTATCCCTCAGGGGATTGCTACTCAAAATCTGGAGCGTGAAATCATAGAGGTAAATCCGGCCTTTACAGAAATGTTTGGGTATACTCTAGATGAGATAAGGGGGAAGGATATCGATGAAGTGATAGTACCCAGAGAAAAGCTTTGGGAGGCTAGAAAAATCACGCAGCAATACTATAAAGGAAAGATATGTGTAGTAAAAACTGTTCGCAAACGAAAGGATGGAGGTTTGATACCTGTTGAGATCACTGGTGCCCCAATAATTGTAGACAATAAACAGGTGGGAGTGTATGGGATTTACAAGGATATTACCGAGCGTAGGAAAGTAGGGGAAGCACTGCGGAAGAGCGAGCAGAAGTATCGCTCCCTGGTTGAGTCTACCGAAGATAGCGTATATTTAGTAGATAGAAATTGTACGTATCTGTTCGTGAACAAAAAATATCTATCAAGATTTAGTTTGCCATTAGACAAAGTTATAGGCAGGACGTACGGCGAGTTCCATTCCGAGGCGGAAACGAGAGAGTTTACACAGAAAGTGAAACAGGTATACGAAAACCACACAGCGCTATGGTATGAACATAGAAGCCTAAGAGACGGTAGATATTTCCTCCGGACTTTAAGTCCTGTTGAAGAACCGGGCGGAAGAACAATGGCTGTAACTGTTATTTCAAAAGACGTCACCGAGCGAAAGCGAGCAGAACAGAGTCTCATCCAATCCGAAAGGCTCAAAGCTTTAGGAGAAATGGCCGGAGGAGTAGCTCATGATTTTAACAACCTCTTGGCTATTATCTTAGGAAATGCTCAGCTTTTAGAAAAAGGACTGAATATATATAAATCAGAGGAGATCAGAAGGCGCCTCAAGGTTATTGCCCGAACCGCCTACGAGGGAGGAGAAACTGTAAGAAGACTCCAGCATTTCACCCGCAGGGAAGTCTCAACCAAGGATTTTACCAGGATTGACTTAAATGAGATTGTAAGGTCGGCTGTCTCCTCTACTTCTCCTCGCTGGAAGGATGAGGCTGAAGCTAAAGGAATCACTATTAAGATAAAAGAAAAATTAGGAAAGCTGCCCCCTCTTTTAGGTAACCCATCTGAGCTAACGGAGGTTTTGACTAACCTGATCTTTAATGCTGTTGAAGCTATGAGAAAGGGAGGAGAAATCACCATAAGAACCGAGGCCGAAGAAAATAAAGCTTACCTTTACTTTTCTGACACCGGTCCGGGTATCCCCAAGAAAATAAAGGGTAAGATTTTCGACCCCTTTTTTACCACTAAAGGTCCCAGGGCTTCAGGTCTTGGTCTTTCCACCTCCTACGGGATCATCAAACGCCATAAAGGAGAAATAAAGGTAGAAAGCACTGAGGGAAAGGGAACCACTTTTACCCTCAGTGTCCCTATTCCTTCAGAGCTTCCTTCAAAGGAAGAAGAACTGAAAGAGCCAGTAAAGATCTCTTACCGAGAAATTCTAGTCATTGATGATGAGGAAAGTGTAAGAGATGTTCTGGGGAGGCTCCTTAAAGATGAGGGTCACAGGGTAGTCTTAGCAAAAACTTCGAAGGAAGGACTAGCAAAGTTCAAGAAGGCTGATTTTGATCTGGTTCTCACCGACCTGGGAATGCCAGAGATGTCCGGCTGGCAGCTTGCCAAAAGAATAAAAGAGATAAATCCTGACATACCCGTAGGAATGATTACCGGTTGGGCACCAGCCATCCCCAAAGAGAAGATGAAAGAAGAAGGAGTAGACTTTATCCTGTCTAAACCTTTTGATCTCACTAAAGTAGTGAGGGAAGTAAATGCTGCTCTTAGATCCAAGGGTGAAGTATAATATATAGAGAGGAGTTAAAAATGGATGTACTCGAAGCTATTAGAAAAAGGAGAAGCGTGAGAGCCTATCGGAAGGAAACTCTACCCGAGGACAAACTTGAGAAAATTCTGGAGGCAGCTCGGCTTGCTCCCTCAGCAAGGAACTCACAATCCTACAAATTTATTGTAGTGAAAGATCAGGAACTAAAAGAGAAATTAGCAAGGGAAGCTACCCGCTACTCCTTTATCGGAGAGGCTCCAGTGATAATCGCTGCTGTATCACTTGATCCAGAGTATGTGATGAGTTGTGGAATCCCTGCTCATCCGGTAGATATTGCTATAGCTCTTGACCATATGACTCTGGTAGCGGTAGAGGAGGGGCTGGGCACCTGCTGGATTGGAGGATTCTACCAGGATAAGGTGAGGAAGATCTTGAGCATCCCTGAAAAATACAAAGTAGTAGCTCTGCTCCCTTTAGGTTATCCGGCTGACGGCCCAAGGAGAAAATTGAGAAAACCGCTAAAAGAGCTAGTTTGCTACGACTATTTCGTTGAATAAATCTTTAGCCAATAATTTCGCTGCTTTCATGTAAGAGGATGTCTACTTGCGACCAAACTGCATTATCCTTAGTATAGAGAATCCGATAGAATGCAGCATCGTTAAGCGCATCAACCGGTTTGTTTCGACGTACGATTGAAAGGAAATTACTACCAGCTACTTTTGTTAAAAGTGGTTTTACCGCCCTGTGGTGCACCCCAAGTATTCCTACTATGTTTTTCCATCAAAAATTGTCCAATATCATTGTAGCCAAAAGAAGACTTAAGTTGACCTTGTGTAACAGGTGAGTATAATAAGAAAAACGATTATCCAGCTAGGTCAGAAAGGGCTTTACCTTTAAATCTTAAGAATACTTTAGTGTCTGGGATGAGCCGCGGAGAATCTCAAAAAAGGAGACGGACCAAAATAGTTTGCACTATCGGTCCTGCCACAAGGTCTTCTAAACTAGTAGAAGAACTGATAAGAGAGGGTATGGATGTAGCTCGTTTGAACTTTTCCCATGGCAGTTATGAAGAGCATTCCTTGGCTATGGAGTATATCCGGAAGGCTTGTCTCAAGCTGGCAAAGCCTGTTGCTATTCTTCAGGATCTAGGTGGTCCCAAAATCCGAACCGGCTTGATTCAAAAAGAACCCGTCTTCTTGAAAGAGGGAACGACCTTTACTCTCACCACCCGCCATGTTCCCGGAGATGAAAGAGAGGTTTCCATTACCTATCCTCTTTTGGCTCAAAAGGTAAGAAGCGGACGAACTATCCTTCTGGCTGATGGCTCGCTGGAGCTTAAAGTTGAAGAGGTAACTTCTACAGATGTTAAATGTCGTGTAATCAAAGGAGGTAGATTAACGTCTCAGCAAGGGATAAATTTACCTGAGGTCTCCCTTGAAATTCCCCCTCTCTCCGAGAAAGATCAAAAGGACCTTCTTTTCGGAATAAAACATAAACTAGATTTCATTGGTATTTCTTTTGTCGGGGAAGCTGAAGACATCCTGCAGGTGAGAAAGATTTTGAAGGAAAAGGGGGAAGAGGAGATTTCCTTAATTGCCAAGATTGAGAAACGGGAAGCATTAAACAATATCGACGAGATCATCGGAGCATCTGACGGAATAATGATAGCTCGGGGTGATTTAGGCGTAGAGATACCCCTTCAAGAGGTGCCTCTTGTTCAGAAGGAAATCATTAAAAAATGCAATTTGATGGGGAAACCGGTAATCACTGCTACTCAAATGCTGGAATCAATGATTGAGAATCCTCGTCCCACCAGAGCAGAGGTGACGGATATAGCCAATGCTATCTTTGATGGAACTGATGCAATCATGTTATCAGAGGAAACAGCTCTAGGAAAATACCCTGTAGAATCAGCAATGATGATGAACAAAATAGCCCTTGAGACTGAAAATTGCCTGGATTACGAGAGAATCTTACAAGAAAGAGCACTCTCGGTTAAGGCTACTGTTCCGGATGCCATAAGTCATGCAACCTGTGAGATTGCCCAGGATCTGAAGGCAGCAGCTATTGTTACCTTCACTTTCTCTGGAAGTACTGCCCGTATGGTAGCCAGGTATCGTCCCCGTGTACCAATCATAGCCAGAAGTCCTAAAGAGACCACTGTGAGGAAATTAGCTCTCTCCTGGGGGGTGTATCCACTCCAGAGCTCAGAGATAGAAGATACGGACGATATGATTTATAAGGCAAAAAAGACAGCTTTAAAAACGGGTCTGGTTCGTCGAGGAGAAAAAATAGTAATTACAGCAGGTATCCCTTTTGCGATTCCTGGCACTACTAATTTAATAAAAGTAGAAACAGTAGAATAAAGGACGGCTAACAGTTTCTTTCCATCATCCAAGTGATACCTTTCTTCCTAAAACCTTAAAAAAGATAATTCAAGAAGCCGGATGGACTGAGGAAGACTTGAGAAGACTAAAGCTTTTGAAATAGCCAGTTATGCTCTGCTAACCTTAAAAGAAGCCTATATCAAAGGGGACTGATCCTGATTCCCTGAAGAGTCTTAGTCAAGTTGCCGAGTTTTAGGGTGGAAACGCTACCCACGCGGTGAAGCAGTCTTTGAATAGGTAGATGTGAGTTAACAGATGAAAAGGTGGCTAACTTCATCGGCAGTAACCGGGTATTTATTGATTCTGCCCAGTCTTATAGTTATCTTCGGTGTCATAGTCTGGCCAATATTTTACTCAGTCTATATAAGTTTCCATGAGTTATATCTGGTGCGTCCGGGAGAGTTTCCCTTTGTGGGGGCGCAGAATTACCTTAAGATCCTGGGTAGCCGAGTCTTTTGGGCGGCTGTGGGGCGTACCTTCTACTTTACCGGAGTCAGCGTAGGAGTTGCGATGGTTCTCGGTCTGGGGATAGCTTTGGTGTTGAATCAAAACTTCAAGGGCAGAGCCTTTGTGAGAGGAATAATGATACTCCCTTGGGCACTTTCTTCGGTGGTCAATGGAATGATGTGGAAGTGGATCTACGATGGGAGCTACGGTGCACTCAATGGGCTTCTACTCCAGTTAGGGTGGATCGATTCTTACCGGGTATGGCTGGCGGATCCCAGAGTGGCGATGAACTTTGTGATAATGGCCGAGATATGGAAGGAAACCCCGGTGGGGGTTCTTTTCATTCTTGCCTCCCTTCAAACCATTCCATCCTCTCTATATGAGGCAGCTAAGGTGGATGGGGCTGGTGCCTGGCGTCGCTTTAGATACATAACCCTACCCCTGCTCCGACCGATACTATTTCTTTTAATTGTCCTCAAATCAGTATGGGCTATAAGAGACAGCTTTGATATCGTTTACATGATAACCAGGGGTGGTCCTGCTGAGAGTACCCAGGTGGTAACATTTTATGCCTATCTTACCACCTTTAAGTTCCTTCGTTTTGGATATGGAGCCGCTTTATCCTATCTGATCACCCTGATCATTTTGGTATTTGCCATCGTCTATGTGAGGCTCCTTTACCGGGAGACCTTATACGCGGAAACAATTTGATGAGAAAAGGGGGAATGAAGATTACCGGTCATCTCAAGCACCTACCCGCCTATCGAGTGCTAATATATACCTTGGTGGTACTAATTTTCCTCTTTACAATAGCTCCCTTTTGCTGGTTGATCATTTCCAGCCTCTCCATAAAAACTGAACTCCTGTCGGTTCCCCCTCACTGGATCCCGAAGAATCCAACTTTAAGAAGCTACCAACAGATCTTGTTCGGAGGGGCCCGGACTACCAGAGCAGCCCGTTACTTCAAGCAGGCGGTAGCAAATAGCATCGTGGTTGCGGGATGCGCAACTGCTTTATGTTTGGTCATCGGATCCGTTGCGTCCTATTCCTTTACCAGACTTCGGTTTCGAGGCCGGCACTCTCTTCTATTGATGATTTTGGCCACCCAGATGATTCCCGCGGTAGCAATTGTAATTCCTATCTATGTAGTGATGATGACGCTTCGCCTCTTGGATACCCATGTGGGTTTGTTCATTACCTATTCGTCCTTTGTGTTACCGCTCATGATCTGGATCATGATGGGTTATTTCCAGACGATACCCATCGATATCGAAGATGCGGCCAGGATCGATGGGTGTTCCAGGTTAGGGGCCTTGGTGAGAGTGGTTTTACCTTTAGCTGCACCAGGATTAGCTGCTACCGGGATATTTGCCTTCATCGTGGCCTGGAATGAATTTTTTCTGGCCTTGATTCTTACCCAAACGGCAGCCAAGACCCTGCCGGTCCTGGTATCGGAGTTCACCACCAAATTCGGAGCAGACTACGTTATGATGAGCACGGGGGGCGTGCTGGCCAGCCTTCCTCCGGTAATACTGGCCCTGACCTTCCAGAAGTTCATAATCAAGGGATTAACTGGGGGGGCGGTCAAAGGATAAGCCCTTTTAAGAACTACTAGAAATATCAAAATTTATTTCCTGCAAGAGAGGTTGAAAAATCTGTCCCCAAGGAGGTGGTGGAAAGAGTTCGTAGGGACAGATAATTATAACTAAAAAATAGAAAGGAGATTTTAAAATGAGGAAAGTTCTGAGTGTCTTGGTGGCAGGTTTAGTATTTATCTTATTTGGTTCGGTAGCTTTGGCTGGGGTCGAGATAACCGTGATTATGCCCGATCATGAGGCCGATATCTTGGGTTATTTTGAACAGAAGGCGGTCGAATTTGAGCAAAAGACGGGAACCAAAGTAAGCATTGTAAGTGCAAGTTGGGATCGAGTAGCCGATAAGCTTCTGCCTGCCTTGGCTGCGGGTAGCTCTGCCTATGACGTGGTTGAGTTTGATAATTGCTGGGTGGCCCAATTTGCGGAAACCGAATGGCTCCTTCCTTTAGAAGACTACGCCGGGTCTGAATATGTAGAAGATATGCTCCCGGCTCTCAATACCCTCTTTTCCGCCAAGGGCCATTTGTACGGGGTAACCTGGAACAACGATATGAGATTCTTCATGTACAATGCCAGAATGCTGAAAGAGGCAGGAATTGCGAATCCTCCTTTAACCTGGGACGAACTGGTAGAGCAGTCCCGACGTCTGATGGCGACCGGTATCGCCAAGTACGGATTCATAGAGGGATGGGAGATGGGTCAGGCTCTTGCCAATGCTCAGACCGTATTTGCTCACAGCTTCGGGGGGAGGTTGCTCGATGAGAGAGGAAACCCGACTCTGGATTCCCCAGAGACTATGGCTTCTCTTCAGTTCATGGTGGATCTTCTTCACAAGCACCGGATCGTGGACCCTGCCTCCCTGACCAGTTCTCAGGAGGTATCTCAGAATGTCTTTCTCCGCGGAGATACCGCGTTCTTCCCCCAGGCCTGGCCGGGCCTCTACAGCTACTCTCGCAATCCCGAAGTGTCAAACATCGTTGGGGAAGTAGAAGTTGCTCCTAAATCTCTAGGGGTAACCAAGGATATTGGTGCCGGCCTTTCGCTTCCAGAGGCGTTGGCGATCCCTACGACCAGTAAGCACCCCGATGAAGCGTGGGCTTTTATCGAGTTCATCACTAACAAAAAGACTAATAAAGCCCAGTCAACAGCGATCGGAAGTCTACCCATATGGACTGAACTCTTTAATGATCCCGAGCTTTTGAAGCTGTATCCTTACTGGAAGCAGTTTGGCAAACAGGCTCAGTATCTCCACGGTTTGCCTCAGGTTACGTGGTACTCTGAGTTTTCCCGGGTGTGCCAGGTAGAAGTTATGAATGCCTTAACCCGGGTGAAAACGGTAGAGGAGGCCATCAGGGACATGATCAAGGCGGTAGAGGCAATCGAAAAATAGCAAGTGATCTCTCAAGGGTGTCTGGCATCCTGGTCAGACACCCTCACTCTAAAACCAATTTGTCACCATAAAAAGAGGCGAGGAGAAAAATGCCAAGATTCAAAGGAATAGTTCGCAATGTCACCCTGAGTAAGGAAGATATGGAAAAGCTCCTTACTATGCCCTTGGATGAAATAGATAAGTGGAGCCCGGTTAAAGTGGTGGTACTGCCTAAGTGGCAGGATGTGGGGCGGGCACTAGCAAAAGGTATGATAGATAAAATCAAGGAGAATAATGCCAAAGGCAGGCCCTCAACCTTCATTATTCCTGCCGGAAGTTATGCCCGTCCTCCTTTAATGTATCCCTATGTTGTGGAAATGAGTGCTAAAGAGAAGCTCAGTTGGAAGAATGTTTGGACCTTTAACATGGATGAAGTCCTTGACTGGACTAACAGGCCGGTGCCTGAAACCCATCCCTGGAGCTTTTATGGATCAACCAAGAAAGTACTCTTCGATAAAGTCGATATTCCGGAGGATCATGTCTGGTTTCCTGATCCCAAAGATCCTGATGCTGTCGGTAAGAAGATTACCGAGATTACCGAGGGAAAAGGGGTGGATATTTCTTTTGACGGGATTGGGGAGCACGGACATTTGGCTTATGAGGAAGCTCCCGACCTCATGACTCACTGGACCCATATAACTCCTCAAGAGTTTAAGAATGCCCCCACTCGTATTCTTCCCCATCTCAATCCAGAGACCTACATAAGAGCCCTGCGAGGGGACTGGGATCCTTCTGATAAACCCCTGTACACCCTGGGGCCTCCCGGAGCCATAACTATTGGTATGAAATGGATCCTGGGAGCTAAGACGTTAATGCTCTCCGGTGATGGGCCAGTGTTCAAAATAGCTGCCATGCATCCACCAACCATGGATTTTCCGGTAACATTCGTTCAGGAGCATCCTGATCCTAAGAATACGGTAATAATGTTTACCGCCAGGGGAGAAGGAACAGCCTGGTAAGAATCAACTGCAGTAATGGAAGATGAGGTGATCTCGTCGGACAAAAAATCGCTATCCATACCTAATATTTAGCCAAAGACTCTTTTGGGGTGGCACCCCCAATGGTTCTTTCTCTGTTTCTCAATGGCTAGGCAGTCCCTACCTTATTGCTTCTTATAAATCCGAACCTACCACAAACTCAAAAGCTTCCCAATGGGATCCTGTTGTAAACAAGACCAGAGTTAAAAAAGGAGCAAAGCTTCAAAACCAAGCGGCTAATTGTCTTAAAAGGTAAGATAAGTCACAGGTTTTCATCTGCAAAATGTCTGTTGCCCTCTGGGGGACTTCTGCTTCAAGGCTTCTTAGCAACCCGGGACTATCAGTCAAATTTTCCTTACAAGAATCTCTGAGACCCTTTATAATTCAGTATTGTGGAGATTCGTACCCTAAAGGTCTTATCTTAATTTTAATGACTTGCCTTAAAACCAGGCGAATTTCCGGGGATATCGCTTTATCCCAGAGGTCAATTTTCAATGGCCATAAGGGGTAGATTTTCATGTTGATATATATTAAGAATCTAATCTTCCTTTATCGTTAGGCTAACACTAGCCGCAAAGGCTTATCTTCAGCTGTTACCCCCCTGTAACAATTACCATGTCCATCTCTGATTCCCCTTATAGATTTGTACCTTAGAAATGTTCCCTTTCATTACCTACCACCAAATCGTCATCACCGAATCCCGTGAGGCTCTTTTTGACACAAGCCACTTTTCGGCTACCATAAGAATATATTCTTCATGAATAACTAAGGGAAAGGGAGAACACAATGGACGAGGGTGAGCTAATGAACGGGGCAGCCAGTGAAGTAGGCCTCAGTAAAAGGGAGGCTAGGAATATGCTAGAACCTGTTTCTCTTGCCGCCATCTAGCATAAATTTTAGACTCTTTGCTCCTTCTAAAGCAGGGAGGCCTAAGGATTAAGGGTAGGAAATCCCAAGCCCGGCTCTATGACAAATTAGGAGGTTCACATGACTTCTAGTCCACAAAAAGGCAAACTCTATAGGTTAGAACCCAGAGTCTATCGGTACACCTTCGGTCCGGACGAACCGATATTGCGGATTAGAAGCGGTGATTCAGTCGCTGCTTCAACGTTAGATGCTCATGGATTCGACTGTTACGGGAATTCTTTGGCAGAACACCAAAAACAGAAAAGTAAGGTCACTACCTTTCAACAATCCAATCCTCTGGTCGGACCTATCTGGATTGAGGAAGCTGAGCCGGGGGATCTACTGAAGATAAGTATCAAAAGGATTCTTCTCAACCGGGAGTACGCCTTCTCTGCTCTTTTACCTCACTTTGGTTCTTCAACCGGGGAGAGTAGAGGAAAGGATCTCTTGTTTAACGAGCCTTTGCCAGAAATCAAATACCGGTGGGAGCTTGATCTAGACTCTCAAATGGGAGCCCTGAAGCTTTCTAAAAGCAGGCGAGGGAGGGTTCAGATTTCACTCCATCCTTTTATTGGCTCTATCGGAGTTGCCCCCCGATTTGCTCGGGTGGAAACAGCTCTTGTCCCCGGCGAGTATGGGGGGAACATGGACTGTGTGGAGACCAAGGAAGGCGCAATTCTTTACTTACCCGTTTGGGTAAAGGGAGCCTATCTTTCCTTCGGGGATGTTCATGCAGCCCAGGGAGACGGAGAGATCTGTGGAGTTGCCCTGGAAACAACTGCTCAGGTGACCTTGAAACTGGAAGTAGTTAAGAGCAAAACTGCGGAATGGCCTCGGATCGAGAATAAAACTCATCTCATGGTAGCCGGTAGTGCCCGTCCACTTATGGATGCTCTCCGCATTGCTCACGTGGAACTCGTAAAATGGCTGGTGGCCGATTACGGATTTGACAAATGGGAAGCCCTCCAGTTGCTCTCACAAGTTGGCAGGATGCGAGTAGGAAATGTGGTCGATCCCAATTATACCGTAGTGGCAAAGTTTCCCAAAAAATACCTCCCTTCCTAGGAAACGGTGGTGTTACCTTCTGTGTCTCTGGATCTACCCCTAGAAATCTTGGGGAGGTGAGGGAAAACAAGAGAGAAAAACCTGAACCTCAAGAAAAAAGACCAGTAAAGGGATTTTGTGGGTTGGCTGGTTCAGTTTAAATTAATCTTTCGGAAGCTCCCGGTAGTACTTGATCTTGAGTGGTGAGCTACCTCTATCCACCACTACCTTTAGCTTCTTTTCTGCCACCACTTCCTCGGATCGCACTACCTTTGCCTGCGAGACAATGGTAAAACAGTTAGAGCAAGTGGTAATGAGGTTAGAAACCGTGCGAATTATTGCCTCGTTTTCATCTTCTTCATCTATATAGCTATCCTCATCATCATCTTCCTCATTAGAGCCCAACTTTGCCATGAGAAGAATTTCCAGGATCTCCCCTAGTTCATTTTAAAGATTTATGGCGAATCTTTAAAGAATCTTAGTCCTGACTTTTCCTGACAGAATTTTCGAATTTCTCACGGATTCTAACTCTGTCGTGAACAGCCTTTGGACACGAAAAGTAGAGTCATATAGAATCAATTTTGTTGATTTCGGTGCAGGCTAATTGACAAAAAAATTGACAAGCTAAAATGAATACGATTCCCGAAATGGATACCCGGAATCGTTACCCCATGAATAAAAGAACCGAACAAGAATTAACGATTAGGGACGTGGCGAAAAAGGCAGGAGTTTCTCCGACAACTGTTTCCAGGGTGTTAACCGGCAAAAGCACAGGTCACATGCGAGAGGAAACTAAAAGGAAGGTTCTTGAGGCTATTAAAGAACTGGACTACACACCTGACAAATATGCACGGGCTTTAAAACAGCAGAAAACAGGTATTATAGGTGTTCTTATACCAGATATATCAAATATATTTTTTTCTCGCGTAGTCAGAGGAGTAGAGAAAATCGCCTATCAAAATAAGTACTCCGTAATTGTATGCGATAGTGAAAACTCCATAGAAAAAGAAGAAAGTTATATTGATATTCTTGTTCAAGAAAAAGTAGAAGGTTTGATCTTTATCCCCTCTTCAAGAAAAAATGATGAGGTAAAAAGACTTGTTGAAAGGGGAATTGTGGTTGTATTGGTGGATAGAACACTTGACAATTTTAATTTTCCCGCCGTAGTTTGTGACGGTTTTGATGATGGTTATAAACTCACGAAATATCTCATAGATCAGGGATATAAAAACATAGGTTTCATTAAAGGACCACCAGCGGTTACAACAGCAGAGGATCGTTATAGAGGATACATTCAGGCTTTGAGGAATAGTAATATTGGCTTTAACCAGGTTTACGTTAAAAAGGGAAGGTATACCTTTGAGAGTGGTTATAAAGCCGCCCGCGAATACCTAAAGATAAAAAAATTACCTCAGGTCATAATAGCGGCAAACGATCTTATGGCTATAGGAGCAATTAGAGCATTTGAAAAATGTGGATTTAAAGTTCCTGCAGATGTTGGAATTGCAGGTTTTGATGATATCCCTTTCTCTGGATTAATGAGTCCCCGTTTAACTACAATTCGTATTCCAGCTTTCCAAATGGGTCAACAGGCAACGAGGGTGTTATTTAATCTAATGGAAGGCAAGAGCATAAGGAAAATAAAAAGAATAGTAAAAACAAGGCTCATAAAAGGTGATTCTTGTGAAAATAAGAGATAAGGCCCGGGGAAGGAGGTGAGATATGGAAAATCTGCTTGAATTGCAGGCCTTATCAGCTTGGGGGAAAGAGGCTTCCAAGAAAAGCATTAAGTAAGCACTTTTCTTTAGAAGTTCTCAGGGAAAATTAAATCATGTAAAAATAAAGGAGGAGTAGGCATGAGGCGACTAAGATTTATTACAGGGTTAATGTTTGTGATGTTAGTGGTAGGAGTGATGGGAAATTTTGCAGAAGCTGCAGCGCCAGAGAAATATAATTTTGTGTTTATCACTCAGTGGGGACCAGAAAGTGCATTTTCAGCAGTTGTAGAAAATGGAATGAAAGACGCTGCTAAGATGGCAGGTGTTAACTGTATAATGTATCGTCCTCCAAAGGAAGGAGATTTAGCTGCACAACTGTCTTCGTTCGAGGCGGCACTATTGAGGAAACCCGACGGTATAATCACTACTATTCCCCATCCAACGATGTACAATGAGGTAATCCAGAAAGCTCTTGATCAGGGAATTCCGGTAATTTGTTCCAACACAAACGGTCTTATTGGCACAGGGCACCCATTAGAAAAGAAGATACCCTATGTTGGACAAGATCTTTTCTACTCTGGGTATGTTTTGGCTCGAAAAGCCTCAGAATACTTTTCAGAACCAAGTGAAATGCGTGCGCTGGTAGGCGTAGAGGTCCCTGGAGCGTCTTGGGCAGAGGCCAGAGCAGGCGGGCAAATAAAGTTTCTAGAAGAAAATGGTTGTAAATACGAGAAGCTCGACGTTGGAACGGAGATGGCTACCATACAATCTCGAATATTAGCTTATCTTAAGAAACATCCAGAAACCAATGTTGTATTTACTCAAGGTTGTTTTGGTCCTGCCCCATCTGGTAAAGCCGTAAGACTGGCAGGCTATAAACCCGGGGAGGTAATCGTTGTTGGATACGATATTCCACCTGCAACTGCCGCCGAGATGAAGAAAGGATATGTAACATTTGTTATTGATCAGCAGCCTTATCTTCAGGGATTTCTACCCGTTATTCAACTCTATCTGATGAAAAAATATGGTTTTAGCACGTGGGACGTCGATACTGGACTCGGAATTGTAGATGAAAGTAATGTGGAGTTGGTTGAAGGACTAGCTCAAAAAAGAATTAGATAATAGTAAAAAAAATAGAAGCAGAAAAAAAAGCGGATGGGCACACTACATTTATTAAGAAAGATTCTATTTCTCAAAGAGATAGGTGGTTTTGTGATGTTGGGTGCAGCAGCACTGGCTTTCTACATGATCTCGCCTCAGTTTCTCAGCATCGATAATATACAAATTGTTCTCCAGATAGTTCCTGAGCTTGGTATCTTGGTGACCGGCGTAACGTTATTAATGATCTCGGGGGAGTTTGATTTATCAGTGGGTTCTGTTTTTGCTCTTTCCCCAATTATTAATATCATGTTGATAAGCTCTGGGTGGAACGTGTACCTATCCGCTATTTCTGCTTTGATTGCCTGTTGTGGAATCGGTGCTCTAAATGCAGTAGTGACGCTAAAGTTACGCGTTCCCTCTTTTATAACAACACTGGGAGCAATGATGATATGGAGAGGGGTAGTATTGCTTATCACAGGTGGATGGCCTTTTCCATTTTTGGAGGAAGCTATCTTCCTTAAGAGATTACTTGTGGGGGAGACAGGTCTAATACGTCTTTCTCTTATTTGGTATGGAATAATTGTTTTAGTCTTTTGGATTATACTTGAGCGATCTAGATTTGGGAATTGGATGTTTGCTGTGGGAGGCAACCCGAGAGGAGCAAGATCGCTGGGTCTCAATCCAGATATGGTTAAGGCGGTGAATTTTGTAATTGCCTCCTTTCTAGCAGGCCTTAGTGGTCTTATTCAGGCCTATCGTCTTGAGGCATTCTTACCCTCAGCAGGAGTAGGAGTAGAACTTGATGCTATTGCTAGCTCTGTTATCGGAGGAGCTTCGTTAGCAGGAGGAGTGGGAACAGTGATAGGTAGTGTTACAGGGTCTTTTCTTATTCGCATTATAGATAATGGTCTGGTGTTGGCAGGAGCTCCTGGATATTGGTTCCGAGTATTCGTTGGCATGGTGCTAATTATAGCTTTGACCTTGAATAGAATTATCGAAGCGAAAGTACACAAAATGAGGTGACTCAAAAATGGGTAAACCACCTCTTGTAAAATTGGTCAATATTCATAAATGGTTTGGTCGAGTTTGTGCTCTGGAGGGTGTGGATTTAAGTGCTGATTACAATGAGATTGTAGGCTTGGTGGGAGACAACGGGGCGGGTAAATCCCCTTTAATAAAGATCTTATCCGGAGTTTACTCGCCGGATAAAGGAGAAATTAGGTGGGAAGGCAAAAAAATAAATTTTTCTTCCCCTAAAGATGCCATCAAATTAGGGATTGAGACTATCCATCAAGAGGTAGCCCTAGTAGATAAGATGAACATCATGAGGAACATCTTTATAGGTAGGGAACCGGTAATTCGGTTTGGACCAATGGGCTGGCTAAATATGAAAAAGATGGCCAGCGAATCCATGAAGGCTTTACAAGGAGTAGCTCTCTATCTAAGATCTCCTCAAGCACTAGTAGAAGAACTTTCAGGTGGACAAAGACAGGGTGTCGCCATAGCTAGAGCTATGTACTTTAAGACTAAACTTCTTGTCTTAGATGAACCCACTAATAATTTATCAGTTAAGGAATCCAAGAGGATTCTTCGATTTGTAACAGAACTAAAAGACCAAGGCATATCTAGCGTCTTCATAACCCATAACCTTTATCACGTTTATCCGATAGCCGACAGAATTGTTGTTTTAAGCCGTGGCAAAAAAGTAGGAGAATTTAAAAAAGAAGAGACATCTATAGACGACTTAACTGAATTGATAACCTTAAAGTAAATTTAATAAGGGGGTTCTTTGACGCTTTTTAGAAGAGATTCTTAAGAATCGATATATTTATCCCATAAGATGGGGGATATTTCCATGACTAGCAGAGAGAGAGTTCTTAAATCTCTCAAACATGAAGAACCAGATAGAGTTCCGGTTGATTTGGGAGGCACACCAGGATCTACTGGGATTCATGCTATTGCTTATAACAGACTCAAAAAGGCTCTGGGAATAAAGGCCAATAAAACTAAAATATATGATCCTTGGCAACAACTAGCTAAGCCGGAACCTGAAGTACTTAGAAAAATTGGGGTCGATGTCTATCCAATTACTTTCGCTCCAGAGAGTTGGAGAGAAGATGTTCTATCTGATGGGTCCGCCTGTTATCTTCCGGTCGATTGGCGACCGGTTAAATTGCCCGACGGATCATGGGCTCAAAAATTCCGTGGTAAGATAATTAGCAGAATGGCTCGGAGTGGCCTTTACTATGACCCCGTTTATTCTCCGCTTGCTCATGCCAGTATTGATGATCTCAAGGACTTTGATTGGCTTGCTCCTTACTCGTTTTACCGGATTCCTTCAAAGGATATGCCCAAGGAACCTTTTGTTGCTCTTTTAAAAGAAGCAGAGTACTGGTATAAAAATTCAGACTTTGCTCTTCTTGGTACCTTCGGAGGAAGCATTTTTGAAGCCGCTTACGGCCTACGAGGGTTTGAAGAATTTATGCAAGATCTAATGGTTAATCGCAAGTTTGCCGAAGCTCTTCTTGATAGATTAGTAGACGCTAACATTGAGTATGCAAAGAGATATCTGGATGCGGTGAATAACTATATTCAGATAATTATGGTAGGGGGGGAAGATAGTGGAACTCAACAGGGGCCAGTTATAGATCCTGATCTTTATCGTGAAATAATCAAGCCTCATCAGGAAAGATTGTGGAGATTCCTCAAGAGTAATTCAGATGCCTTTATCTTTGTTCATAGTTGTGGTTCTATATGTGAGTTTTTATCTGATTTTATCGATGCTGGTATGGATATCATAAATCCTGTTCAAGTCTCTGCTGCTAATATGGACTCTAAGAAATTAAAACGAGAATTTGGAGGTAAAGTAACCTTCTGGGGTGGGGGATGTGATACCCAAACAATTCTTCCTTATGGAACTCCAGAAGAGGTAAAGAAAGAGGTAAAAAGAAGAATTAGAGATTTTGCCCCTGGGGGAGGCTTTGTCTTTGCCCAGGTACACAATATCCAGCCCGATGTTCCTGTGGAGAATATTCTAGCAATGTATGAAGCAGTAAGAGAGTATGGCAAATATCCTATCATTTAATTTATTCATCTCTATTTCTCCTTCGAGCTGCTTTATCTTTTGGTGAGTAAGGCAGGTAACAAAGTCAAACCTCTCTTTTCCCCTCCCGACTGTAACCGAACTCTAAGAGTTCACCTTTTTCTCCTTCAGAGTAGAGGCTGGTAATATCATAGAGGAACAGAGTGGGGTTTTGTCGTTGTCGGTAGAGCTTGGCTTCGATCCTTTCCTTTCTTTTATGAAGCCAATCTAGGGTGTGGTAGAGGTCATCCACGCGCAGGCCTTCGTAATCCAAAGCATAAAAATGGGAAAAGGTTTTCCTCTCTCTTTTAACCTGGCGGGTATTCTCGAGCTTTGAGGAAGGGTGAAGGACTCTGGCGATAATCATCATTAAGGCGAGTTTTAGCTCTTTTATCGCCTTGGAATAGAGAAGCTCATCGAGGCCAATCTCTGAAGCTAAAAGAGATAAAGCACCAATGTGACCAAGGGGATAACCATCGGTAAATTCTAGATCGGATAAGCGGTACACCATTTCCTCTTTCATTAAGGCAAGTTCAATCTGATGGATCAGATACTCCGGCATCTTGGTTAAGCTGGCGATCGTCTTTTTCCTTCTTTTGCCCCGATCGTAATATGATTCTCTCAAGAGAATAGACTGGTAAACTCGTCCCTTCCTGTTCATGATATTTCGATGAATGTGCATTCTGATCCTCTATATGCCTACTAATATTCTAGTACAATATACTTGATAATCAGATTTTTCTCAAGACTAGCTGACATAAATATGTCTACCTAAAGAAAAAAAATTGAGGTTTCTCCTCCGACTGGTCACTAATTGAGCTCATTTTACGGGTTGGAAGTTCGGATTTGATAAGTTTGGCACTACCGGAAAATGTTGACAAGCCTCCTTCTCAACCCTATAATAAAACACTGTCAAAATTAAACATCGAAGCTCTATGTACACCAATACCTACCAATCATTAAGGGAGGAAAGATGAAAACTTATATTTTCAAAGTCATGATCGAAGAAGACCCTTTTGAAGATGGAAGAATGGCCTATCATGCGTTTTGCCCAGCCTTAAAGGGAGCAAGTAAAGGACGGCTAACAGTTTCTTTCCATCATCCAAGTGATACCTTTCTTCCTAAAGGCCTAAAGAAGATAAATTAACGTATATCTTGAGTACTCTAGATATACTGCTGAATTAGAAAACCCTAAGGAAGAACACTAGCTGAGGGGAGGTGAGACACATGCAAACCTCATCAGTTAAGATTGGCTGGAAAGTTATGTTGGGAACGGGAATATACGTTGTTGTTATTGGGCTGCTTTTGATATTCCTAACAAAAATCTTGTTTGCACCCGATTTTACATCGTTTACAGCACAGAGTTGGTCTGATTTTCTGGCCGCGAGCCCAAAACCAGCTGAACTCTTCCTAATAATGGGAAGACATGACGGAGCTATGGTCCTCGTAGTAGGTCTTTTTGTTGTTCTCATGAGTTGGAAAAGCTACCGCAAAGCTGAGAAGTGGGCCTGGTATACACTACTTATAACTGGCGTAATAGGTTGGGGCAGTGGGATAAGTTACTACATCGTAGTTGGAGATCCGATAGGCAGGGTAATGACTATAGCCGGCGCTGTGGCTTTTATCATTGCCATAGCATTTCCAGCAAAAGCTATCCTGGGCAAGAAAGCCGCTGGAAAATAACGAATAATGAGAGTACCTTTATCTTCTCCACTCATGATCCCACAATAATGGGACGCGCTTCCCCGAAGATGGGTATACCCCGGCTAAACTTGGTGCTTTTTCTGCTGGTTGTTTGCAGTGCACCCTTGCAGAGTGTTATCTTAAGGTAGAAAAAAGGGATCTTCACCAAATCGTTCCAAACGGATTGACAAGGCTGAGATTGGGACTAAGCTAGCCTCATGGGATAACGAGAGAGAAAATATGGATGCTCCCCAGAAAGATAGGACTAAGAATGCTCTCAAGAGACTCAGAATGCGTAGCTACCTGAGAGAAGGCAAAAAAAGTCTTCAGCATAAATCCGGGGAAACAAAGAAGCTCTTAAAAAGGGTATTCAATTGCTATTTTCTACTTGGCCTGTTAAGTCTGGTGTGGCTTATGGTAAGGACAGGCACCAAACCGACAAGAGCACTCTATCCCTGTCAAAAAGTGGCTCTAGCGAATGCAGGCTCTTGGTTGTCCCTTTTCGTAATTCCTTTCTTCTTAGGGTCAACCGGCAGCAAGCGAAAAAAGCACTCCCATCCAAGAAGGGCATTCTGGGGATTAGGCCTCGTATTACTGCTGGTCTTGGCCATATTTACCTTCAGGATCCTTACCAGTGGTGGCAGTTTATCCCAGAATAGTCCGAGTGGTAAGGAGCAAGGGAAAATGAAATCTCTTCCAGGAGTTTTCTCGGATCTGTTTGTGGTAGAGAATACTGACGGAGCAGACAACGGTTTTGAAAAGCTGATTGCTTTGATGGAAGACCAAGCTTTGAGTTTCTACCAGCGAGAGGGTAAGAATACCGAAAATGGTGGCCATGGATTGATTGCCAGAGATGACGTTATTATTATAAAAGTCAATAGCCAATGGGATCAGCGTGGTGGAACCGATACTGATTTGGTGAAGTCCATTATTGAAGCTATTGTTGAGCACCCTGATGGCTTTACCGGTGAGATTGTGGTAGCCGACAACGGACAGGCTCAATTCGGAGCCAAGGGGAGGGGAGGCAGTTTGGATTGGGATGAGAATAATGCCCGAGATAGATCTCAGTCAATGCAGAAAGTTGTGAACATGTTCTCCGGAAGCTACAAGGTTTCAGCTTATCTGTGGGATAGGATTACCGAAAACAGAGTGAGAGAGTATTCAGAAGGAGACCTGGAAGATGGCTATATTCTGGATTCCGCTTCTTTCAGAACCAGAATTCAAATCAGCTATCCCAAGTTCAGAACCAAGTTCGGCACCCATATTAGCTTCAAGTACGGAGTTTGGAACGGCCAAAGAAAAGCCTACGACAGCGAAAAATTGAAAGTACTTAATGTGCCAGTCTTGAAACCTCACAGCATCTACGGAGTTACGGCAGCCATCAAACATTATATGGGAGTGGTTTCTGATAAGCTCACCAGACATAGCGCCCATAATAGCGTGGGAAGGGGAGGAATGGGAACGCAGATGAGGGAGACCAGAATGCCGGTCCTAAACGTCCTGGATGCAATCTGGATCAGTCCAAGATTTGGACCCGGGGTTTCCTATTCTCAAGCAGTCGAGAACAATATGATTGCAGCAAGTACTGATCCAATTGCTCTTGATTACTGGAGCTCAAAGAACATCCTGATGAAGGTTGCCAAAGAAGAGAGTAATCCCGATACAGATTCTATGAACCCAGATATTGTGACTCCAGGCTCCTTCGGATATTGGCTGAGATTATCAATGGATGAATTGAATGAAGCGGGATACCAAACAACCCTGGGAGATGCAAATATAAGAGTCTTCTTTTCCCCAACTTAACAGGTGTCTTTGCTAAGAGCCTTTGAGGTCATGGGGGGATTGACCTTGAGACCTCCTTTATCTTTTCCTGGGACGACCCCAAAATAATGGAACATGCCCCCCGAAGATGATTCTTACGGATGGAACCATAGATGAAAT
>JBHIEA010000004.1:0-25383 GCA_046760365.1 bacterium | reverse complement strand
GAGGGTAATTGGAGGAGGAGCCAAAGGAAGGCTGCTGCGCCAGATCATGGCCGATGCCTATGGAAGAAACATCCTTTGTCCACTCTTACTAGAGGAGGCCACTTCCTTTGGGGCTGCCATTGCCGGAGGAATAGGCACTGGGATTTTTAAAGATTTCAGGGTGGCAGAGAAATTGGTAAAGATTGTGGAGGTCCAGAGTCCTCGCCCTGAGGTGCGGGAAAGATATAAGAAACTGTATCCTATCTTTAAGAATGCCTACCACGCTCTGGTGCCCATTTATGAGCAAATCGCTTCTCTAAGATAGCCTTGTTCCTTCAAAGCGCCCATTGTGGGTTGTTTGAAATTTTGGTGAGTTGAATTAAGTTAAAAATTCAGGGAGAGGAGTTTTTAAACTATCTCATCGTAAACCTATTTTGGTTACTGGTACTAGTGGTGCTTCGAATATTCAATTCCACGAAGTAGTAAGTGTTATTGCCTCGAGGCGCTTTTCTTTATCTGAGGTAATAACTCATCAATTTTCTTTGGATCAAATTAAAGAAGCTGTAGAGCTAGCTCGTTCAAGACAAGGTTAAAAATAATGATATATCTGTAAGGGAGAGAGTTTCTTGGTTAAATCTTATCTCATTGGAGTAGATATCGGCACCGCGGGGACCAAAGCAGCTATTTTTGACACAGAAGGCAGATTGGTTGCCGACGCTTATGAGGAATCGATGCTCCGTTATCCTAGGCCGGGTTGGGTAGAGCAGGACCAGGAAGATTTTTATCGCTCAGCTGTGAATACCATCAAAGAAGCAGTTGCAAAAAGCAGCATTAACCCTAAGGATGTAGCAGCAATTGCCTTTGACAGTCAAATGTCTGGTATCGGAGGTATTGATAGGGAATGGAATCCAGTTATTCGTTATGATTCCTGGCTAGATACAAGGTGTGAGCCATATATTGAGTTTATGAGGAAAAAGGCAGGGAATTTGGTTTTAGAAAAAACCGGATGTGCTCCTACTTATGCTCACGGCCCCAAGATTTTGTGGTGGAAGGAGGAACATAAAGAGATATTCAAGAGGATATATAAGTTCATCGTTCCCGCATGCTATGTTGCAGGGAAGATGACCGGATTAAGAGGAGATGAAGCCTTTATAGATTATACTTATATTCATTTTAGTGGCTTTAGTGATACAGAAAAAATGAGCTGGTCAGAAGAGCTTTGTGATATCTTTAAAGTGCCTTCCTCGAAGTTACCGAGAATTGTCCAACCCTGGGACATAGTAGGTAAATTGACTTCCAAAGCAGCAAAGGATTGTGGTTTAATTGAGGGAATTCCGGTTGCTGCTGGAGCGGGAGATACGACAGCAGGCTTTCTAGGAGCTAGTCTTGTTGATATAGGACGAGTAGTAGATGTTGCTGGGACAGCTTCCTGTTTTGCGAGTTGTGTGGATAGATATATCCCGGATGTAAAGAATAAAACTTTCCTTTGTTCGAGGGCAGTGGTGCCAAATTTATGGTATCCCTTGGCCTTTATCAATGGGGGAGGATTATGCCTACGATGGTTCAGGGACGAATTTGCTAAAGAAGAGAAATTGAAAGCTAATAAGGAAGGAACAGGCGCATATTCTATCCTTAA
This sequence comes from bacterium, assembly GCA_046760365.1. Lineage (GTDB taxonomy): Bacteria > Aerophobota > Aerophobia > Aerophobales > AE-B3A > AE-B3B. Next base: position 23,768 of record JBHIEA010000004.1, on the reverse strand, counting down.
TGAAGAGGCTTCAAAGGTTCCTCCTGGGTCAGATTCGCTTTTATTTATTCCTCACCTTGGGGGTAGGGTATGTCCAAATAATCCTAATCTGAGAGGAGTTTGGTTTGGATTTACCTGGGGTCATACTAAGGCACATTTTTATAGAGCTATTTTAGAGGGAATAGCCTACGAATATCTTTACTACTTTAAGATTCTTCAAGATCTCTTTCCCGGTATCTCATTTAAAGAGGCAATCGTGATAGGCGGGGGAGCCAGGAGTGATCTTTGGAATCAAATTAAAGCAGATGTTCTAGGACTTTCTTACAATAAAATCAACAGAGAAGAGTTAGCCGTTTTAGGAGCGGCAATTATAGCTGGATATTCTGTGGGAATTTTCGATGATCTGGCATCTACCTCCAGGAAGTTTGTTAGGAATGTTTCACGGATAAATCCAAGGTCTAAATATCACAAGCATTATGAGAATTACGCCAAGATATATCTTGATTTGATCGAAACACAGGATAAGTTGTTTAACGAGCTGGTAAAAATTTCAAAGACTTGAGCATAGGCGGCTATTTAAAAGAGCGAAAAGGGGAACAAGATGGAAAAGCTAAGGATATGTCTTATAGGGGGCGGAAGAGTAGGGAAAGCACATACTTCAAGCTTAAAAATGATATCCCGGAAGCTGAATTGGTAGCTGTTGCTGACAAAGATGAAGAAGCTGCAAAACAGAGGAGGGAAAGAATGTCTATTAAAGTATTAGTTACCTCTACCTCCTTTGGAAAACTGGTGAAGGAACCGGTGGAGCTATTAAACAAAAAAAGTTACCAGATTATCTGGAATGAACTGGGAAGACCCTTAAAGGAAGATGAAGTGATGGAGAGGATAAAAGGGGTAGATGCCTATATTGCTGGTCTGGATGAGATTACGGCAAAGGCGATTGAAGCTGCGGATAAATTAAAGGTGATCTCCAAATACGGGGCTGGCGTGGATAACATAGATATTGAGACTGCTACCAGGAGAAATATAATAGTAACTAACACTCCTGGTACCAATACCGAGGCCGTGGCAGATTTAACCTTTGGCTTAATTTTAGGAGTAGCTAGAAAAATACCTCAGGCGGATAGGAGCACCAAAAAAGGGGAATGGAAGAAGTTTTTTGGTACCGCAGTATATGGAAAAACTTTGGGTATAGTAGGAATGGGTGAAATTGGTAAGGCAGTCACCAGAAGAGCAAAGGGTTTTAATATGAGGATAATTTACTGGAGTCGGCGAAGGAAGTTCGATATTGAAGAGGAGACTGGAGCAAAATACACTGATTTTGAATCTTTATTAAAGGAGGCAGACTTTGTGAGCCTGCACCTTGCCTTAACCGGTGAGACTAAAAATGTTATTGGAGAAAGTGAGATAAAATTGATGAAACCGACTACCTTCTTGATAAATACCGCCAGGGGTCCTCTGATAAATGAGGACGCTCTTTATCGATGCTTAAGGGATGGAGTAATCGCAGGAGCGGCGGTTGATTCCTATTCTGATGAACCCCCCCAGGGAAGTTCCCTCCTTTCCTTGGATAACATTATTAGTACTCCCCATATGGGAGGTTATACCTATGAGGCTTTAAAGGATATGGGAATGAGTTCCGTGGAAAATGTCATTGATGCATTAGAAGGGAGAAAGCCTCAGTATGTAGTCAACCCGGAGGTTTACCAATCTTAAATTGCCCAATCCCGTGACCCAACTTCTTTTGAAGGTCGCGGGTGATAAGGAGGAACAAACCAAAATGAAAGAACTGATGGAGCCTAGAAGGACTCTGGTGGACTTTAAAAAAGGCGTAGTAAATCCCGATGGGGTAATTGAGAGAAAGGCAAGTGACATGCAGGGATTGTACGCAGATGAGCTTGCCTTTGAGAAACTATTATCTCAGGGTAATCCTTTGATCTATCAGGTGAGGGAAATAAACATCCCCGAGGAGAGAGGGCATATAATCTATAGCACCACCATAATTTATCCTGGAAAAGTGGGGGATGAGTACTTTATGACCAAGGGTCATTTCCACGCTAAGGAGGATACTGCAGAGATTTACTTTTGTCTTGAGGGGCAGGGTTATCTTCTAATGCAAACCAGGCAAGGAAGAGTCTCTACTATCCATATGAAACCGGGTGTACTGGGATACATACCTCCTTACTGGGGTCATAGAACCATAAATACCGGGAATAAGGAGTTTGTTTTTCTGGCCTTGTTTCCTGGAGACGCCGGACATAACTATGAGATTATAGAAAAGTGTGGATTTGCCAAGATAATGGTAGACATAGATGGTAGAGCGGTTCTGAAAGATAACCCCAAGTATATTCTACCAGAACCAAAATGATGGCTAGTTTTTGAAAGGAGAAGAAAATGCTGGAGAGAGGGGGATATGCGGGGAAGGTATTGAGAATCGATCTTAATAAAGGAAGCCATCAGGTTGAGCGCGTGGAAAAGGTGGTCTTTGAGAGATATCTGGGAGGACGAGGAGTGGCTGCTAAGATTTATCTCGAGGAGATTGCTCCAGAGGTTAGACCACTGGATGAGGCGAATAAATTGATCTTCATGACCGGTCCTTTAACCGGCACCGCTGTTCCCGGCAGTACTAAGTTTCAATGTGCCACCAAATCACCTGAAACCGGGATATATCTTTGTTCTAATGCGGGAGGAGATTTCGGGCCGCAGCTCAAGTTCGCTGGCTACAACGGCTTAATTATAGAAGGTAGAGCTTCAAAACCTGTCTATCTGTCTATCAATGATGATAAAGTAGAAATTAAAGATGCCACTAAACTCTGGGGTAAGACAATCGGAGAGGTTAATAGAATTCTCAAAGAAGAGACTGGCCATCCCCAAGCTGGAATAATGGGTGTGGGGCCGGCGGCGGAAAGAAAGGTGGTCTTTTCCTGCATTAAAGTAGATGGCAGAAGCTTCGGCCGGGGAGGCGCTGGTGCAGTTATGGCTTCCAAAAATCTTAAGGCCATCGTGGTTAAAGGCCAAGGTAAGTTAAATTACGCTAATCTGTCTGAACTTAAAAAGAGAATTAAACCTCGTGAGGTGAGGAAGGCTTGCCAGAGCTTAGCTGATTATGGAAGACCAATCTATACCGAGTCGATAAATGAACTCGGCTGCTATCCAGTAAGAAACTTTCAAACTGCCGTATTTAGTGAAGTCGATAAGGTTGATGCCCGGTTTATGAAAGAAAATTTTTTTGTTAAGAATCGGGCTTGCTTCAAGTGTCCGGTAGCCTGCTTAAAGGCGTGTCAGGTAAAGATGGGTAGATTTAAAGGATGGACAGTGGCTCCAGAGTATGAAACCATTTGGGCCCTCGGAGCACAGTGTGGGGTGTCAGACTTTGATGCAATTTTATCTGCTAATCTCTTGTGTGATGAGTATGGTATGGATACGATATCTACCGGTAACATAATTGGCTTTGCCATGGAACTCTATGAGAGAGGAATGATTAGCCCAGAAGATACGGGAGGACTGAAGTTTACTTTTGGTAGTCCTGAGGCCGTCTTAGGAGCTATTGAGCTCATAGCCAAAAGAAGAAAAGTTGGTGAAATACTTGCTCGAGGATTTCGGGGGATAGCCGCTGAAATTCCTGGCTCAGAGCGGTACATGATGCAGGTTAAGGGAATGCCTTTTGCGGCCTATGATCCCCGAGGCTTCTATGGAATGGGGCTTACCTATGGTACCTCCTCCAGAGGTGCCTGCCATAATGTAGGGGGCTGGTCAATTAGGGCCGAACTACTGAGTGGAGAGTATGATAGATTTGCGCTTAAGGGTAAAGGTAGACTAATAAAGAGCATTCAGGATACCAGAGCCTACATTGACTCTCTCGGTATATGTACGGTAGTGAGGAGGGCTTTGGGATTTAGTGATAAGCCGGATCCAACTATCCTTAACTTAGTCACCGGCTTGAATTTTACCGACAAGCTCATGGAGATAGGTGAAAGGATCTACAACCTGGAGAGGCTAATATTAGCCAGAGAAGGGATAAGCAGAAAGGATGATATGCTGCCCCCAAGGATAATGAACGAAAAACTACCTGAGGGTCCTGCTAAGGGCCATGTGTTAACTAAGGATATGTATGAAGTTGAGCTTGATGAGTATTATGGGGCAAGAGGGTGGGATAGAGAGGGACTGCCTACCAGCAAAAAAATAGAGAACCTGGGCCTGGTTGACCTCTGATGAATATCTTGATAAGATTCGGAAGACAAATTAAAGTTAGTCTCCAGGTATAGTTCTGGAGTTTATCTTTCTTGCCGTATTTCCAGGAGCACAAAGTTCACTTTCTACCCGCAAAGAAGTAGAAGAATTTAACCGGGGTTAACTTTAGCCGGATAAAAAATGAAAGTGAAAGTTGCCGCATCCCTAATGTGTGCAGATCTTACCAGGCTTGGAGATGAGGTGAAGAAACTGGAAAGGGGAGGAATAGATCTCTTTCACTTCGATATCATGGACGGCCATTTTGTACCCAATCTGATGCTGGGACCACTGATTCTTAAATCTTTGAGAGATAAAACCTCTCTTCCGTTTGATGCCCATCTCCAAATTACTAATCCAGAAAAATATATCCAAAAATTTGCTGAGATGGGAAGCAACATCGTCTCTATCCATGTAGAAGTTTGCCATTCCCTTCATCGGGTAATTGACGTAATCAAAAAAAGCGGAATGAGGGCGTGTGTGGCTCTTAACCCGGCTACACCTCTTTCCACAATTGAATATGTGCTCGCGGAGGTTGATATGGTCTTATTAATGACCGTTGAGCCAGGATATGCCGGGCAAGCTTTTATTCCGGCGGTGGTACCCAAGATCAAGCACTTACGGGAGCTAATCGAAGAAAAAAAACTCGATATGGATGTTGAAGTAGATGGTAATATCAATGAAAAAACTGTCCCCCAGGTTCTTTCTGCGGGAGCCAATGTCTTGGTAGCTGGCACATCAAGTATATTCAGTGGGAAGGAGGATCTTGAGAGAGCCACCCGATCCTTCAGAAAGATGTGTGGGCTTGACCGGGAAAAATAGGGCTTATTCGGATTCATTATACCGGGCAATTTACCTCAGTATAGTTCATGAGGTAAAATAATCTACCCCCTTGGTATCGCTTAACAGAATAAGAGGAGCCAAAAAAGATTGGACCGCGTAAAGATATGTTTGATGGGGGCAGGAAGAGTAGGGAGGGTTCATGGTTCGAATTTGAGCCATAGTATTCGCGAAGCTAATCTGGTAGCGGTGGTCGATAAAAACCAGGAAGCGGCAGAGAAATTATCGCAGGAGCTTAATGTAAGTAAGTACTTTGACAGTCATGAAAGGGCGCTGGACTGGGGTGAATTTGATGCGGTGGTCATTACGACCCCCACCTTTACGCACGCCTCTATTGCTGTGGACGCAGCAACTTCGGGAAAGCATGTCTTCTGTGAGAAGCCCGTAGCCACCAGTTTACGTGAGGCAGACGAGATGATCCGGGCGACAGAAAAAGCCCATGTTAAACTGCAAATTGGCTTCATGAGACGTTTTGATAGAGATTTTTTGGAGGCAAAGAAAAGAATTGAAGAGGGTATCATAGGGAAGGCTCTTCTTATTAAGTCAACTGGTCGGGGACCCGGCCTGCCTCCGGAGTGGGCCTGGAGTACTCAAAAGGGTGCCGGGATGTTGGCCGAGGTGGCCTCTCATGATTTCGATGCCTTAAGATGGTTTGCAGAAAGTGAATTTAAAAGAATCTATGTGATAGCTAAAAATTATAAATCTCCTGAGATTAGAAAAAAGTATCCTGACTTTTACGATACGGCTATAGTGATGGTAGAGTTTTGGGACGGGAAAATGGGGATGGTTGATATGGGGTGTCCTGTGGAGTATGGTTATGATGCCAGGATGGAAGTATTGGGGGAGAGGGGAGTGGTATTTATCGGAGACGTTAAGGGTCAGCAAGCTAGATTCTGCACTGAGAAAAGTGGTGTGATAGCCTCAACCTTCCCAAGCTGGAGGGATAGATTTAAAGAAGCCTACGTAGAGGAGATGAGACATTTTGTTGATATCATACTCAAGGATATATCACCCTTGGTTACCGGCGAAGACGGTAAAAAGGCTCTGGAGGCAGTCATCGCCGCTAACAAGTCAATCCAGATAGGCCAACCGGTGAATTTTTCTCTTTAAATTTAAAAGTGTGTAATTTTCTAAAACCTCTCCGATTTCTAAACCCCTAACTTTCTTGCCAACCTCGCTAATTACTTCCTTGGTGGATCTCCAGATTTCATCGGGGTTCATCTGTACCCATCCGGGTCTTGGATAAAGCTCTGGATACTCCCGATGAGCTCTGGCCAGAACTTTTCCTTCTGGAGTAAAAGCCATAGCTTTTACTCCGGTGGTACCCACATCAAGACCCATTAAGCTCATCTTTTCCTGCTCCTTGAAATTCTACTCATTAAAGCTCAAAGGTCTTGGATAGTACTTAGGGGAGGCCCTAAACCAGCGGACTTCTGGTCTTTTCAGGGTTCCCCACTTCTCAAGAGCTACCCTCAGTTCCTCTTTATCTTTGGCTGCATCCTCCAGGGGAATATCCTGCATGGTAGCCTCAATAGCCTGTTGCCAGGCCTGGGCTCCTGCGCTGTGTCCCATTGGATGCCCCAGCATACCACCTCCAGCAGGGATTACAATATCCTGCCCAAACTCTCTAACCAGTACCGGGACAAGCCCCGGGTACATTCCCGCAGAAGGCATGGGCCAGGTCCTTTTTATATTCCTGAGAGGAGCAAGCTTTACTTGAGCACATCTTACCCCCTCCTCATGGGATACCAGAGGGATAGTGGACCAGTAGGTAGGGGTGAGCATGAGATCCGCCCCACAGATACGACAGATCTTAGCCATTGCCGGCCAAGACATACTGGGGGTTAAGGCGATCATATGAGAGGGATGCAAAAGAATAGGCACGTTGATCGCACGGTCCTCTGCCAGAACCCTTAAGATCGATGGACCTGCAGAGTAGGCAAGAAGAAGCCCATTTGCGCCTAACTTAACCGCCCGCTTCGCCTTATCCACTATTTTGTCTGCCTCATCTGTGATACTCACAAAATAAATAACCTCCTTCCCTGTCTTGCTTTTTGCTTTGTTCAGAGCCTCCATTACTGCAGAGAGTCTATCTTCCATCCTGGAGTTATAGACATCACTTGTCATCTCATCATCCTTTACCATATCCACTCCTCCTAGAGCTGTCTCGTACGCCTGCCGGGCGGTCTGCTCAGGAGTCATCCCCATCTTGGGTTTTATGATATGCAGGGAAAGAGGTCTTTTGGAAATTCCTAGCTTCTCTCTTATTCCCCTTACCCCGAATTTGGGTCCCTGAAATCCCTTTAAAAAGCCCTCGGGAAAATAGACATCTAAGAATCTAAGTTTCGTGGAATAGGCAAAGCAGTTTCCGGCAACAGATAAAAGCATCATAGGAACGTTTGTCTGCCAGGCATCTATAGGAAAGGCAAGTTGCACTACCGCTCTTTTTACATTATCGGGAGAGGGGATCTGGTAGTACCCCACTACCTTCCCGGAGAGGCGCTTTATAACCTCTTCTGAGTGTTCCTTCACCTCCTCCCAGGTTCCAGTAGAACCCTCAAAAGCAAGACTTTGAACCAGGGAGAAATGGTCTATAGGGTCCTCTTCTGGGACAGGATCCTCTAAGTAATAGGTGCCTATGATGTGTCTTTCTAAATTCACGCCGTCCAAGGTTTGATTGAACATTATAGGGTCATAGTAGAGCTTCATAAAACCTCCTTTTCATGGAGCTATGGAAAGTAGCCCATTATTTTTCTAACTTCTTTGATAAGAATTACTTTTCATGAATCCGGCTTTGTTTTTCCATAAATCTTATTGTACTTTTGAGAGAAACGACTCCTTCCATAGCCCCCCGTTTAGTTACTGCCAGCGCTCCAACCGCATTAGCAAATTTAGCAGTTTTCTCAAGCCTCCATCCTTGCAAAAGTCCAAATATAAAGCCTGCATCATAACAATCACCGGCGCCGGTGGGATCGACTTCCTCTACCTCAAATGCGGGGACATGAACCTCTCTTGTTTGGGTAAAGACAGTAGAGCCCTTCTTGCCTTGTTTTAGGGCAATAATCTTCACCCTCTCATCTAATATCTTGCGGCAGGCGTCTCTTATTTTTTCCATCCCTGTTAGCATCTGGATTTCCTCCGCCGTTGGTAAGAGGACATTAGCCATTCTAGTAAAAGGGTCACACAAAGTACGAATTTTCACTAGGCTCATTAGGTCAGGCCGCAAATTAGGGTCAAAACTGATCTGCCCATCCACTTCTGCGACAATTTTCACAGCCTTGCGACAAGCATGCCATGCTGATTCACTCATAGCTAAAACGTTTCCTGTAAGGTGTAGAAATTTGGCTTTGGAAAAATATTTACGTCGCACGTGCTGAGGCGAAAAGCGACCAGGGGCAGCGTGTCTCATGTGGTAGAGAAACTTTCTTTCTCCGTTACTAAAATAAGTGGTGAAGGCTGTACCGGTTGTATAATCTGACAACACTGTTACCTGGCTCGTATCAACGCCATCTTTGTTCAGTTTACTGAGAATAGATTTGCCGAAATCATCAGCTCCAATAGGTCCGACAAAGCCGGATGGGCAGCCCAATTTGGCTAGAGTATCCGCGAAAATAGCAGGTGCTCCACTAGCGAAGGGACCGATAAAATCAGCCGGTTCGTTCAGGGACTGATCAACGTCTTTTCGGAATATCTCTGCTGTTGCTTCTCCAATCGAAATTACCTCCACCTTCTCCTTTAATTTCTTTTTGATCTGCATTTCATTAGATTCTGTTAAGGGATTTACAACATTATTTCTTTTCTCTGTCTTTCAGATTTACGAGAAATTTAAATCTGTTACAACTACTGACCGATAATTCTTATTGCGGTTCCTTTCATCATAGTGAATTTCAGAACATTTTTTCGCAGATGAAATTTTTCTTGTCTTTATACGAAACATATCTAAAGGTGAGTTCAAGAGCACCTCGTCAATTTTTTTTAAAAATATGCAAGTAGTCCTAACTACTTATTTAGGATTTTTTGTAGCCAGGTTTTGAAATACAAATTTTGCTGCTCCTACCAGTCCTGCCTGATCTCCTAATTTAGCCAGTACAACGTCTACGGAAGATAAATTACGAGATACAAGGTAGCATCTTCTCTGAATAGTTTTTTTAATGGGTTTTAGTAGAGTTTTACCCATAGCCGAAAGTCCCCCTCCGATCAGAATCCTCTTAGGATCAAAAAGGTAAATAAGATTAGTTAATCCAATTCCTATCAGGTTCCCAACTTCTTCAACGATTTTTATAGCGATTTCGTCTTTCCTCTCAGCGGCTTCAAAGACCAATTCAGGTGTAACATTGCCGGCTTTGTTTTTAGCGAGATCCTTAATCAGGCTTCGCTTGCCTTGTTCGATAACTCTTTTCGCTTTCTTAGCGATAGCTGGTCCAGCGGCTAAGGTTTCCAGACAGCCGAAATTTCCACAATTGCATCTTGGACCATTCTGATCAATAATGGTATGACCAAATTCGCCCGCAGATCCTTGGCCAAGATACAAATTTCCCTGGATAATTATTCCACATCCCAAGCCTGTGCCTAAAGTCATCAAAATTAAATTGTTGTATCCTTTTCCCGCGCCTATCCATTGTTCACCCAAAGCTGCAAAATTGCTATCCTTTCCGACAAAAGTCGGAATACCTGTCTCTTTTTCGATTATCTTCTTGATCGGCACATTGACGCATTCAGGAATATTAGGTGCGTATTTAGCGGTTCCTTCTTCCTTATTTACAAGTGCTGCAATACCTATTCCTACCCCTGCTATTCTTTTTCCCTCTGTCCTTGAAACTATTTCGTCGATAATGTCTACCAGCTTGGGTAGGCAACCATGGATTATCATTTCAGTGCTTCGTCTGGTAGCAAAAAATATCTGCCCCTTTTTATCAATTAGTGCTGATCTGATGTGGGTGCCTCCAACGTCCATAGCAATAGCATATCGAGAACTAATTGTTCTTCTCATTTTAAAAAGTACTCTCGGAGTCTATGTTTAATTCCATGCCGGATTCACCTGAGGACTTCTTTTAAGGCCTCAGTTATGCGATCCCTACCCGGAATAACATAACTCTCTGCCTGGGGGGCAAACGGTATAGGGGTGTCTAGGGCAGCGACTCGTTTGATGGGAGCATCTAGGTAGTCGAAGGCCTTCTCACAAACAACAGCTGCTATCTCTGCTCCCACTCCGGCTCTTGCGCAATCCTCAGTGATAATCACCAACCTGCTTGTTTTCTTTACAGAATTTAGAATGGTTTCCTCATCAAGAGGTACCAGAGTACGAGGATCGATTACCTCTACGCTAATTCCTTCTTCCTCCAATTTTCTGGCCACCAACAAGGTTCTGTGGACCATTAGTAAAGTAGCAACTACGGTGACATCACTGCCTTCCCTTTTTGTATCTGCTTTGCCAAAGGGTATAGTGTATTCTTCTTTTAGAGCGGGAGTAAAAGTTGCTGCTATCTCACTACCAGCCATCTTTGTTTTCCCTCCCGGTGACCTGCTCCCATAAAGATACTTATGTTCAAAGAACATTACTGGATTATTGTCTCTGACAGAGGTTTTCAGAAGTCCCTTGGCATCGTAAGGTGTAGAAGGAACCACCACCTTTAAACCAGGTGTATGCATAAACCAAGCCTCCAGACTTTGGCCGTGCTGTGCGCCTCGATTGGTGGAACCTACCGGTGCTCTTATAACGAGAGGTACTTTAGCCTGCCCACCGGACATGAATCTTATCTTAGCTGCCTGATTAACTACCTGATCCATACCACAGGTGAGAAAATCAGCGTATTGGATTTCTGCTACCGGCCTCATTCCTGTCATAGCTGCTCCTACTGCCGCACCAATTATGGCTGTCTCTGATATAGGCGTATTTCTTACTCTTTTCTCTCCAAACTCTTCCATTAATCCTCTGGTGACTTGGAAAGCGCCGCCAAAATCCCCTACGTCTTCTCCTAACAGGAAAACACTTTTATCCCTTCTCATTTCTTCCTGTAAGGCAGTGCGAAGCGCCTCAGCAATGGTGGTTATTTTTTTCAATCCGTGTACCTTTTATGCATATATATATTTCAACTCAATGTCAGGATCGGAGTCTGGACTGGACTTAGCAAATTCTAAAGTCTTTTCTATTCGCTCTTTAATATCCTTTTGGATATCCTTAGCTTTTTTTTCCGTAAGAATACCGGTTCTAAAAAGATACGTTTCAAAGCGGGGAATCGGATCCTTCCTTAACCAGTCTTCAGACTCCTCCTTTGGCCTATACGTGGCTGGATCAAACCGGGCATGACCCTTGTGTCTGTATGTCTTACACTCCATGAAAGTTGGACCCTCTCCTTTTCTGGCTCTTTCAACAGCCCGACGGGTACCTTTATAAACCAATAAGACATCATTTCCATCTACCACTACCCCTGGAATCCCATAACCCTTTGCTCTGGTAGCAACATCCTTTAGTAGTGTCATTTGCTTGATAGGAGTAGAAAAAGCATATAAATTGTTTTCACAGACAAAAATTACGGGAAGTTTCCAAATTGCCGCCAGGTTAACACCCTCATGAAAGGCGCCGGTATTTACGGCTCCTTCTCCAAAGAAACAGGCCACTACCTGGTCTGTCTCCCTTAATTGAGCTGATAAAGCCGCTCCGGCAGCAATGGGTATACCTGCACCCACAATGCCTCCCGTCCCTAGCATACCTACATTTAACTTAGAAATATGCATGGACCCTGCCATTCCCCTACAACACCCGGTCTTTTTACCAAATAATTCAGCCATTAGCTCTTTCAGAGGGGCACCCTTAGCAATGTAGTGTCCGTGGCCGCGATGGGTAGTAGTTATGTAATCATCTCTTCGAAGATTCTCGCAGACCCCGACGGCTATGGCCTCCTGTCCGGTGTACTGATGGATTGTGCCTGGCATAGATCCGATAAGAAATAGATAGTACAATTTTTCCTCGAATTCTCGGATTTCCCTCATTTTCCTGTACATTCTTACCAATTTACCTTTGGGTAGCTGGTCTCTCATATATTTGACCCAATCAATATCCCTGGAGTTAATTTTAGATTAATCAGATTCTTCGATAGCGATTACTCGAACGGGGAATGCCTCGATATTTTTGATGGCTACAGGTAAGATAAATAGAAGAACTCTGTCTTTTCTTAGCTGATTCAGATTGGTAAGCGACTCAATCAATGGAATATCATTTTTAAAAAGGGCTTCGTGATTCATTTGATAATTAAGACCCTTTGGTTCTATCCCCGAACAATCAACACCCAAACAACGGATCCTTTTTTCTATCAACCAATTTATAGCTTCCTCGATGATATATGGCCTCTCATGCGCCTTAGAGGTTCGATAAAATTTACTGAGGCCTGTCCTGATCAAGACTATGTCCCCTTCCTTTATCTTATCATTGTAACTTTGCAGATCTTTCGTATCTATTGCCTCACCGGGCTTCTTGAAGGTAAAATCGAGAATGACCGCCTCGCCTATCAGCTTGTGCAAGGGAATCTCAGAGATATCTTTACCTTTTTTAAAATAATGATGGGGAGCTTCTATATGGGTTCCCACATGGCTGAGAAACGTTATCTCGTGCAATATATACCAGTCATCCGGCCTCCGTTTATACTGAGGGTAAAGGTCATTCACGAAGTAGCGTTTTGCCTCAAGTTTGTATTCTTCTCTCCCTAGGTACAGTTTATGGCTTAAATCAACAACTCGACCTATCTTCATTAACCTAGACTCCTTCTACTATTAGTCTTCTTACCTCATCACGAGTCGTCTCCTCGATTATTCTGTCTCCTATACGTATCCCGCCTTTTAGAACAATAACTCTATCTCCCACTGCGAAAATATCTTCCAATCTATGACTTATGAAGATAATGGCCAATCCCTTCTCCTTTAATTCTCTTATAACCCCCAGTAATTCATGTACTTCTTTCACCCCGAGAGCAGCTGTAGGCTCATCCATAATAATAATCTTTGCCTTCGCCGATAAGGCTCTTGCTATAGCTACTGCCTGGCGCTGCCCACCCGAAAGAGTCTCCACCTTGGCTTTTACAGACCCAATCTCGATCTTGACTCTTTCCAGGATCTGCCAGGAAAGTTCTTCCATTCTTTTCTTGTCGATTATCTTCATTATTCTGCCCAGGATCAGCTTTTGAGGTTCTTTTCCCAAGAAGATATTCCCCGCAACATCGATATTCTCAGCTACTGCTAAATCCTGATAAATCATCTGAATACCTTGGTTTAGGGCATCGGCTGGCTGAGTGAAGTTTACTTTTTGTCCTTCGAGAAAAATTTCTCCCCGCGTAGCAGGATATGCTCCGGCCAAAATCTTAACCAAAGTGGATTTACCTGCCCCATTGTCTCCCACAAGTCCCAATATTTCGTTAGGAAATAGCTCAAAATTCACATTTCGCAGTGCCTTAACTGCTCCAAAATTCTTGGATATATTTACCATCCTAAGCAGAGGTTCCTCATCCATAAGGGTTATCCTTAGCTGGTTATCTGAATCTAACCTTAAGCGTATCAATCAAAATAGCTAATAATATGATTAGTCCTGTGGTACAGCGAATCCAGAATGCCGGTACATCAAGTAGGACCAGCCCAGTCCTTATGCTATTTATTAGCAGCACTCCCGCTATGGTTCCCACAAGAGACCCTCTTCCTCCGTATAAACTAATACCTCCTATTACCGAAGCCGCTATCACCTCCAACTCCATTCCCTGGCCGGCTATAGTTTGGGCAGAATTTAGACGGCCTGATAGCAAGATCCCCCCTACCGCAGCAAGAAGACCACTCATCACGTAAGCGTAAATGATGATATTCTCCACATTAATGCCACCTGCTCTTGCCGCATCAGGATTTCCACCAACAATATAGATGTGCCTTCCGATTTTCTTCTGAGTTAATATGAAGTAAAATATAGAGTAAAGGATTGCTGCCACAACTACAGCTGCAGGTATGCGCCCTATTGCTCCCCCCCCTAAAAATCGGTACAGGAAGGGAAGACTATAAAGGCTCTGCCCCGAGGTCACAATAAGGGCCATTCCGCGAAGAAAAATCATGGTGGCTAGGGTAGTTAGCAATGGATTCATGCCTATTCTGGCTACAAAAAAACCATTGCAGTACCCAATTCCCATACCTACGACTAATACAATTAAAATAACCGGTATGGGGGGTAAGGCCCAGCCCGAGGCAGCTGGCTGTCCCGTGACCATTAGCCAGGCTCCCAGGGCTCCGGTAACGCCCACAGTTGAGCCTACCGACAAATCAAACTTTCCCGATAATAGACAGATCGACTCTCCTATTGCTACTACCCCCATTACTGAGGAGTGGAGTAGAATATTTAACAGGTTGGTAGAGGTCAGAAATTTGTCCGTGAGAGCAGAAAATGTCATGACAACTCCAAATAAAACAATCCAGATGGAGTACTCTAAAATTATTGCTCGCCCCACATCTCTTAATTCCTCCTTTTCAATTCTGGGAAAAATCAACCTCAAAGGCTTTATTGGACTTACCTTTTCTTTTCGACTCGTCAAATTTACCTTCTCGGCCTTATTTTTACCTGTACTCGACCGGCCCATTAATTTTCACCAGATGGTTCTTTTCTAAAGATCACCTTAGATCAGCTTTCTGACTGGAGATAAAGAGGAGAGCTCCTTGTGATGCACAAGAAGCTCTCCTTACCTCTATCTTCACATATTTCCCCACAGCCTGGAATCATCTACATTACTGAGGTCAACCGGCGTAGTGGCCATATTAATTATAGGACCGGTATCAGCTAGTTCTATATGAGCTGGAGACCATAATGCTCCCGGGTACAAAACGGTGCCCGAAGTTGGCACGGATTCCCCTCTAAGATACGCCCGAAGAAACTCTAGAGCTACCTTACCATGATCCAGCAGGGGCTGAGACATGGTGGCATCGCATTTCTTTTCCCTGATGTAATTCAACATAACCCGCGTTCCATCAATCCCCACCAGGAAGATATGACCGGGTTCTCCAACTAGCTGCAACTTGCCTATTCGCTCTAGCGCGGGAATGACACCGGCACCAATGCAGTCGCTATGCCAATAAATTCCATCGAGTTCGGGATGGGCAGTTAAAACGTCCTCAGTCACAGCCGCTCCTCTGTCAGGATACCAGTCGGTCGGCTGGCTAATTACCTTGATGTTGGGATATTTCTTCATTACATCGTTGAATCCTCCGCCCCTTAGCTGAGCTACATTGGTTCCCAGCGCGCCCTGCAGTTCCAGCACTAATCCTTTGGGCTCACCATACTTTTTCTTAAGCAGTTCAACCATGTATTCCCCTGCTTGCTTCCCAGCTAGATAATTGTCCGATTGTACAGTAATAACGAGCTTTCCCGCAGTAGTCGTTCGGTCAATAGCAACAGCTGGTATCCTCAGCTCGTTCAGCTTCTTCACCGATTCACTAAGAGCCGCGCTATCTACGGGAACAAAGACAATCGCATCGACCCCCCTAGCGATAAGAGAGTCTATTTGGTTCATTTGTTTTGCAGCATCTCTTTCCGCATCTGTAGTGGTGAAATCCCAGCCGAATTTTTTGGCCGCATCAAGTGCGCCCTTTTGGATAGCAACTTGGCCTTCATCCATCAGTGACGGGGCCGGATAGCCAATCCTTATGAGTTTTTCCACGGCGAAGCCCAAACTACTCATACTTAAAAGTAAGCCTACTGCTAGTCCCGTAAGCACTAACGACCTCTTTGGCCTAAATTTCATTTTTACCTCCTATAAATTTTTTTAAAATTATCCGTCTGAATCCATAGTTACTTGCGTTTCGCACTTGAACCCCGTACTTTCCACTAATCTTTCGTAAAACTGCTCATCTATGTTTATCAGCTATCCCGTTGATCCCCACACCTTATAATTCCATCCCTCCTTTCTCGGCTTAAATTTGGAAGCCTGGATAGCTACTATCTAAGCCACTGCCTAGGTTAAAGTATTCTGCTTTTTGGCTCTCAAAGAGTTTTAACCACAGTCATACGACAATAACCTCAATTCCTATCGTTTCAAGCTCTCGGGTTAAATGGGGGGATATCTCGTTATCCGTTATGATTTTGTGAACTGCGGTAATGGGAGCAACGGTGCAAAACTCAATTCTTCCAAACTTGGATGAATCAGCCACCAGAATTACCTCCTTGGCTGCCGCAATTATTGACCTCTTCAAATATAAGTCTGAGACGCTGGTATTAGTGAGTCCTTTCTCAAGGCTAATACCTTGAACACTTAAGAAAGTCTTATCTACATTAAGATGGTTTATAGACTCCGCCGCTGCACGTCCGGTTAAAGAAAAACTGGGTGCTTTTAAGGTTCCACCGGTCATTATGATAGTAATTTCTGAATTGTTACGCAGTGCCAACGGAATATTCACAGCATTGGTTACCACGGTGAGGTTTTTTGCATTGTCTAAATTTCGGGCTATTTCCGTCGTTGTAGTTCCTCCATCTAATATGATGGTGTTCCCATCCTTAACCAATCTAGCAGCTGCTTTTCCAATACGGCGTTTTTCCTCCACATGTGCCTGATCACGAAAGGCAAGGTTCCGCATCAAATCATCTGTACCTAAGACAACGGCACCCCCGTGGGTCCTTTTTATAACCTCTTCCTGCTCAAGTTTTTCTAAATCACGTCTTATAGTTACTCCAGAGACTTTAAATATTTTACTTAACTCCGAGACTCTTACGCTTCCCTCATCTTGAATGAGTTTTTTAATCTCTGATTGCCTCACTGCAGCTAACATTTGCTTTACTCCCTTCTCCTTGATTCAGAACAAACTTTCATTAAGTTTCACTTTTATTATAATTCGTATTCAAAATCTTGTCAATTCTTTCGAAATTGGTTGAAATTGAAGCGGTTTCGCCACGGAAAAGATTACCATTTACCTTTCCCGAATTTCTCTGTTTTTCTTCTTTTTTCTGATGAAAGCTATTGTTATGGAATTGCCCATGCTTGGTAGTCCTGCTTTGCATGGGTAACACGGAATGCATTCCTTGAGATGAAAGGAAAATTTGATAAATATTTTGGCAACTTTAATTTGCTGACCTGTTTATCTCTCTATTAACAACAGGACCGGTCTGGACGGGATGAAGCCTACTGGCGAAGACGGTAAAAAGGCTCTGGAGGCAGTCATCGCCGCTAACAAGTCAATCCAGATAGGCCAACCGGTGGCTCTTTCCCTTTAACTTGAAAAGATCATAATTCTCTAAGGCCGATCCTATTTACAAACCTACTAACTTTCCATGCCTATTCATCTAGCGGGAGAGCTCTCTATTATATGATTTAAACGCACCCTTGACGAAAATTTTATCTTTAATTATAATATATCGAACATTGTTCGAAATAGACGAACAAATATGAAGTCAGTAAAGAAGGCTATAGAAGTTCTGGAAGCTTTAGCTAAAAGAGAGAACGGGGGAGGAATAACTCAGTTAAGTAAACAACTCAACCTCCCAAAGAGCACTATTCATCAAATTGTCTCCACCTTCAAAAGCGCAAGATTCGTAGAGCAGAACCCCGAGGATAGACAATATCATTTGGGACTGAGGATTTTCGAACTGGGAAACATTGTTCAGTCTCAACTTCAACTTAGAAAAATAGCCCATCCTTACTTGTATGATTTAAGCAGAAAGACCAATGAGACATCTTATCTGGTAGTCCTGGAAGGTAAGAGGATAGTTTATATAGACTGCGTGGAGTCAACGGCGAGACTGAGGGCACACCCTGTTTTTGGAGACCGTGTTCCCCTTCATTGTACCGGCGTGGGCAAAGCCATAATGGCCTTTTTGCCAGAGGTGAAAATACATGAAATTATCTATGAGGATGGGTTAGAACGATTTACCGAAAATACTATTACTGATCCCCAGCTGCTTCAACAAGAGCTAAAGAAAGTTCGAAAAAGAGGATATGCAATTGATAATATAGAACATGAGGAGGGAATTCGCTGTGTAGGCGCTCCTATAAGAAATCATCGAAAGGAAGTTTTTGCGGCTATCAGCGTTTCCGGGCCTTCCCAGAGATTTAATCCTCCAAGGATACAGACTATGGCTAAATTGGTTATTGAAACAGGTGAGGAAATTTCGAGAAGAATGGGCTATAAAGGCGATTAAAATATGCAGGGGGTCGAAATTCAAGGAAAGGGGGTGAAGATTTGCGTCATTAACGAGGTATGAGTCAATAACGAGGTATGAGTCAATGCGCCAGACCCCCAATAGCGATAAAAAGCCTATTAACGGAGGTAGCCAAGATGAAGACATGGAAAATTGTTCTTGTTGGTATTCTCGCAGTGGGGCTTCTGTCTTCAGCAAGTTTTGCTGCAGAGCCCACCTATACTCTTCGCTTTAACACGGTAGCCGGGCCCGAGATGCCTCAGACGTTAGCTATGAAAAAGTTTGGTGAGATAGTGGAAACGCTTAGCGGAGGTAAGATTACCGTTAAGGTCTTTCATTCTGGGCAGCTCGGAGATCAAAAGACGGCTCTTTTGGGCGTTATGCGAGGAACCTTAGAGATGACCAGTGATGCGAGTCCTGCCTGGTTTGCCGACCTCGCTGATTATCCTGAGATAGGTGTTCTGGAAACACCTTACGTCTTCAAAGATCTTGATCACATGTATCGAGTGCTCACCGGACCCACAGGCCAGAAGTACTGGGATCGCTTGACCAAATCGGGGCTGCGAGTTCTGGATGTATGGTACCTGGGTACCCGGGAGCTTAATCTGACCAAGAAAGCAGGCGTGGTGCGGCGTCCCGAGGATCTGAAGGGAATTAAGCTAAGAATGCCCAATGTAGAAGCCTGGCTTGATGTGGGAAGAGCTCTGGGAGCCAAACCGACTCCTCTGGGATTTGGAGAAGTTTACATGGCGCTAAAAACTGGAACCGTAGAGGGTCAGGACAATCCACTTCCTACTGATGAGGCGGCTAAGTTTTATGAAGTAACCCATTACATTGTGCTTACTGATCATATGATTGGTTACATCACTCCGGTAATCAACGAAAAGCTGTGGCAGGAGATGCCTGAGGAATATCGGGTGTTCATCAGAAAAGCTATGGAGGTGGCTCGATATTATCAGAACCGCATAGTATTAGAGAACGAGGCTAAACTTCTGGGAAAGTTTGTGACGGAGTACGGAATGGAGGTAGTCATCCCCGACCGGCAAGCTTTCATGGAAAACGTTAAAAAGTTCTACAGCCAGTCCAAGTTCGATGAGAAGTGGGGGAAAGGGATTTACGCCAAGATTCAAGCCATAGAATAGGTGAGTAAGAATAAGAAGAATAGGCAGTTAAGGTTGCCCCGGGGAAGGTTTTTCTTTGTCGCCTCCTCCCCGGGGTGCTTGTTACCTTGATACGGCAGGAATGTATGAGGGGAATCGCCAAGAAGATATTTGATGTGCTCGAGGTTCACCTGGCATCCTTAATTTTTCTGGTTCTGATTTTTTCCGTGGTAATCCAGGTCTTTTCCCGATATGTCCTCAGCCGACCTCTACCACGCCTCTTTGAGCTGTCTATCTACAGTTTCGTCTGGGCTATCTATCTGGGTGCTCCTCTGGCAAAACGGTATCGAAGACATATTCGCTTTGATGTAATTTACCGTAAATTCCCCCGAAAAGTGCAACTTATTATCGATATAGGTTTTGACCTATTGACCAATGCGGTACTTCTCATACTCTTGATTCCCAGCATCCAATACACTGCCTGGAACTACCGGATAAAATCCTCCACCCTGCGCATACCCTGGACCTACCTTCTGGTATGCTTTCCCATATTTGTGGGACTTATTCTCATTCATAACTCTGTCTGGATCTATACCTATATACGAGAGCTTTTGGGAAAAAAGGTTTCGGTTAAAGAGGTTCCACCATGGCAGTAGCGGTGTGGCTGATAGCTTTTGCCGCTGTTTTTGCTCTGGGGTATCCCATCGCCTTGGGAATGCTGGTAAGTTCGGTTCTTTATTTTTTGTTATCTAACGTAGAGCTCGCTACCGTTATGGATATGATGGTCATCAAATTCGAGAATCAGTTTGTCCTCTTAGCGGTTCCTCTCTTTATCTTCACCGCTAAAGTGATGAACGCTGGCAAAGTAACGGACCGGGTCTTTGATTTTGCCAAAACCCTGGTGGGTCCGCTTAAAGGAGGATTGGGTCATGTAAATATCGTAGCAAGTATAATCTTTGCCGGAATGACTGGTTCTGAAATAGCTGATGTCGCTGGTTTGGGGGCGGTGGAAATTAAGGCCATGAAAGATGCAGGTTACGATGGCCCCTTTGCCTGTGCCGTTACCTGTGGTTCAGCTACCATAGGCCCCATTATTCCCCCCAGTATTCCCATGGTTATTTATTCTATGCTTTCTGGAGCATCGATAGGATACCTCTTTTTGGGAGGCTTTATTCCTGGATTTGTCTTGGGCGGAGTTCTAATGCTTCTGGTTTATATCCTCTCAGTTAAGAGAAACTATCCTTCGGGACAGCGAATCTCCTTTAGAGAATTTTTAAAAGCTTCAACTAAAGCTTTTTTTGCCCTTATGGCCCCGGTACTCCTTCTGGGTGGAATCTACGGAGGAGTTTTTACTCCCACCGAAGCGGCAGGGGTAGTTAGTGTCTACGCCTTGATTCTTTCCCTAATTGTCTACCGAACCCTTGGGTTAAAGGCACTTTACAAGATTCTTATTGAGACAGTATTGAACACCGGATTTGTTACCTTTCTTATAGCCGGTGCTTTTATATTTGGTTATGTGGTTGCCCGAGAGGAAATACCGGCTCTAATCACCAATGGTTTTATAAGTTTAGGATTAATGTCCAGTAAGTGGACGGTGCTTCTTTCACTTAACGCACTCTTTTTGGTTTTGGGTTATTTTATCGATGTTTCAGCCATTTTATTGATAATTGTCCCTATGGTCCTACCTCTGGTTAAAACTGCAGGAATTGACCTGGTTCACTTTGGAGTTATAACTGTCTTCAATCTGATGATTGCCTTGGATACTCCACCTTATAGCCCGACCATTTTTATTACCACAGCCATCAGTGGAACTCCTCTTGCTGATGCTATCAAGGAAATGTGGCTATTCATAGCTTTTGAAATAGGTGCCCTGATGATATGCACCTATATTCCTGACCTGGTTCTCTGGCTGCCCAGATTGGCTGGATATCTGGGATGAATTTGAGGACATTTCACAGGTTACGATAAGGAGATTAATTAATGACCATTTTAAAAGGTGTGGTTGTTCCCATGGTTACTCCTCTGAGAAGAGAAAATCAGGACAAAGTCGACGAGGCCGCCTTAGAAAAACTATGTAACTTTCTCATCTCGAAAGGTGTACACGGTCTTTTCCCCGGCGGAACGACAGGTGAGGGACCCCTGTTGTCAAAAGAAACTCGGAAGGAACTCGCATCACTGGTAGTTAGAAAAGTAAAGAAGCGGGTTCCTGTAGTTATTCAAACCGGGTGTATTGATACAAAGTCCACCATTGAATTGACCAAACACGCAAGAGATATCGGTGCCGATGGAGCCGCAGTTATCAGTCCCTATTATTATCGATATAACTTTGACAGCCTCAAGGATCATTTTGTAAGTGTTGCCAAGTCGGTTCCAGATTTTGCCACATATCTATATAATATCCCCAACAATACCAATAATGATATCCCCCCAGAACTTTTGAAATCCGTAATAAATGAAGCTGACAATGTAGTGGGGATAAAATACAGTCATTTTGACCTTCGGCACATACCCGAGTACGTGAGCTATCTTGGAGAAAATAGGGTTCTTCTTGTGGGTGTGGACCAACTCATATATCCTTCTTATGTACTTGGTGCTTCTGGCTGTGTAGCGGGAAATGCCAATGTCTTTCCTGAACCATTTGTTCGCCTATACCATGCTTTTTTAGACAGAGATTATGCGGGGACAAAAAAACAGCAGAACCTAGTTACGAAAATTGCCAATACCTTAAAAAATGGAATACATATGTGTTATTTTAAAAAAGCCCTGCAGTTTCGAGGAATTGACGTAGGAGATACAGTTTCTCCTCAAAAGCATTTGAATGAGAAGGAAACAATCAGTTTATGTCAGGAATTGAAGAGTCTTGGTCTTCACTTGGAAAATCCTATTTGTTAGTAGATACGTTTTGGCACCTTTCATGCCTATGAGGTCGAAAAACTACTCCGCTTCCTTATTGCCTAATTTCTTGTTCCTATCTAGAAAGCCTCAAAAAATAAATGAGCCCCAATCATTGGCTCAAGAAAACTGTTCTTGTGAAAATGTTATTGCTATGTTTAAAACAGCCTGGGACTATGGGTCTACACCTAAAAAGACGGAAGTGAAAGATGACTCCGAGAGAGAGGGTACTGACTACTTTGTCTCGAAAAGAACCGGATAAAGTGCCCAAATACATTCGTTTTACGCCTTCAATGAAAGTCAAAATGCGTGAGACAATCGGCACTGATAACTATGAAGATTACTTTAGGATAGAGATTCGTCGGGTGGGGTTTAAGCCTGTTAAAAAGTTACCTGACTTTTCATCCTACTATGGTAAGTCTTTGCCTAAAAATACCTATTTTGACGACTGGGGAATTCCCTATGTAACAGGGTCAGAGGGACACGTGAAGCGGGAGCTTTATCCTATGGCCGCTTTTAAAACCAAAGACGAAATTTTCCAATACCCCTGGCCTGATTTCATGTCCTTATACAGGCATGAGGACCTAGAAGAAGAGGTTAAGAAGTTACATGACCAAGGCTACGCAGTAATCGGGCGCCTTACCGAGGTTAGTGGAGGATTTATCTTCGAGACCGCTTGGCAACTGCGAGGGATGGGCAATCTGTTGGTAGATTTCTATGATAACCCAATCTTTGCTCGTGCTCTCTTGGATAAAATTACCGAGATCAATGTTGAGGTTTCAATTCGCTTTGCTGAGGCTGGAGTAGATATCCTCTGGTTAGCAGATGATATAGGGATGCAGGACACAATGCTTATGAGCCCAGCTATGTGGAGAAAGTGGTTGAGGCCTCGATTGAAAAATGTGATTGATAGTGCAAAACGGGTAAATCCTTGTATTCGCATTTTTTACCACAGCGATGGCTTTATCGAGCCTGTTATTCCGGAATTGATTGAAATAGGAGTTGACGTTCTCAATCCTATTCAACCAGAATGCATGAATCCCGTGAAGCTCAAAAGACTTTATGGAGACCGACTTTCCTTCTTCGGTACTATAGGAGTACAAACTGTTATGCCTTTCGGTAGCCCTGAGGAGGTAAGGCACAATGTGGGGGATATGATTGAAAAAGTAGGCCAAGGAGGTGGATTTATTATTGCTCCCACTCATTTTGTGTCTGTTCAGGTTCCTTGGGAAAATGTTGAGGCATTCTTTGATGCGGTAGAGGAATTTGGACAGTACTAAGTTCTCAGAGTTGTCTTTTACATAATTCAATTCGGTTTCTTGATTCTCCAGGAAAGTATTAATATTTATAAGATTTATACAGCGACGGAGGGGACCTAGTCCCGACATATTCTTGACACTCCGTGGGAAGTGTGATACCTATTTATGAACTTACGTACGCCTTCACGAGCTTAGGCGCGCCGCTTAAGTAGAGTAAATGCGGTATTCTGAAGATAGTTAAATAGTCTCAATTAGTTAAACTTTTTCAAGGAAGCTCAGAATGAAGACTTTCAGGCAGGGACTGCATTTGGCGGAGAAGAAGGA
>JBHIEA010000003.1:0-26972 GCA_046760365.1 bacterium | reverse complement strand
TTTCGGTAACAGAACCCGGCTTACGTTTCCCTCTTTCCTTTGTTGTGTTGGTTAAGGAGATCGAAAACTTAAAGGGACAGCTGAATTTAAATCTCGATTAAGGAGGATGGAGGATGAAGAAGTGGCTAAAGATCTTAGGTGGAGCGGTAGCAACCGCAGTGGGAATATGGTTGATTGTGATCTTTGCCCCAAAGGTTCTAATTTTTTTGGAGGGAATAGTGGGTATAGCAGCAGCCTTGGTAGGATTAATTATTTTGGCCATAGGTATCAGCGAACTAAAGGAGTAACTCTAGGTCTAAACTTTAAGGGATTGGTCAATCACAGTCTTCGATTCATCTCTTATCTTTAAGCTGCTGACTTTAGCAAGGTCCCAAATTTAGATGGCTAAGAAAGGAGGGTTTTGTTTATGGCTCACAAAAAAGGACAAGGCCATTCTTCTAATGGAAGGGAAAGTCTTTCCAAGCGTCTGGGTGTGAAGAGTTTTGGTGGACAGTTTGTCCGGGCCGGGAGTATTCTGGTAAGACAGCGAGGTACAAAGTTTTGTCCTGGCTTCAATGTGAGTAAGGGTAGAGATGATACTTTATTCGCTAAAGTCGATGGATATGTAAGATTTGAAGGGAAAAGAAGAGTTAGCGTATATGTAGCATAGGGGCCCGTGAAATTGAAGCAAAGGCTATTTACTCCGGGACCTACACCGCTTCCGGACGAAGTAAGGTTAGGTCAAGCGAGACAGATCCTTCATCACCGGGGAAAGGAATTCTCCGAGATTTTTAAAGAAGTCCGCCAGGGATTAAAATATGTCTTTCAAACCGAGGAGGAAGTTTTTGTCTTCACCGCCTCGGGAACGGGAGCTATGGAAGCAGCCATAGCCAACCTTCTCTCTTCGGGTGACCGGGTGCTGGTGATTAAGGGCGGAAAATTTGGAGCGCGATGGGCCGAGATCGCCACTGCTTTTGGTGTTCAAGTGATCCCGTTAGAGGTCAAATGGGGAAGTGTACCTGATCCAGATCTAATAAAGAAAAGGCTAACTCAACATCAAGAAATAAAAGCTGTTTTTACCCAATTAGTGGAGACTTCTACGGGGGTGGTTTACGACATCAAGGCTATAGCGGAACTTGTGAGGCCGACCCAGGCTATATTGGTGGTGGATGCTATAAGTGGGTTGGGTGCCCAATTCCTTCCTACCAACGAGTGGGGGATAGATGTAGTCATAGGGGGCTCTCAAAAGGCTCTGATGATTCCTCCCGGATTAGCCTTTGTTACTTTATCCCCAAAAGCATGGAGCTTCGTGGATAATTCCCATACTCCCCGGTACTACTGGGATTTTAAAAAGGCTAGGAAAGCCCTTGATAAAAATCAAACTCCTTATACTCCGGCTGTTTCCTTGATCTGTGCTTTGAGAGAGTCTTTGAGGCTGCTAAAGAAAGAAGGTTGGGAAAGTATCCTGGCCAGGCATGCCAGGTTGGCCGAAGCTACTCGTAGGGCAGTGGTAGCTTTGGGACTAAAGATTTTCAGTAAGGTTCCTTCCAACGTGTTAACAGCAATAGAAGTTCCCCCGGGGATTGATGCAAATGAGCTGAGGACTATGATGCGGGATGAATATGGAGTACAGGTGGCCGGGGGACAGGAAGAGCTGGCGGGTAAGATCATTCGAATTGCTCACCTCGGATGGATGGATGGAAGCGATATGGTGGCGGCGATATCTTCTCTGGAGATCAGTTTGTCAAAGTTGGGTTATCCTGTAGCATTCGGAAAAGGGGTTGCTGCGGCTGAGGAGGTAATGAAGGAATAAGTATGGAGGTAATTTGGTGAAGGTTCTCGTCAGTGATCCCTTAGCACAGGAAGGGATAGATAGATTAAAAGAGGAAGCTAATATTAAGGTAAGAGAAGCACCAGGATTATCACCGGAAGAACTAATCAGAACAATCCCTGAATATGATGCTTTGATTGTGAGATCCGAAACCAAGGTAACCGAAGCGGTGATCCACGCAGCTTCGCGGCTTAAGGTGATCGGGAGAGCTGGAACAGGCCTCGATAATATAAATATGGCCTCAGCAACCAAAAAGGGAATAATAGTGATGAATACTCCTGAGGGAAATACCATCTCCGCTGCTGAACACACTATTTCCATGATCTTAGCTCTTTCTCGCAATATTCCTCAGGCTCACTCTTCTCTTAAAAGGGGAGAATGGAATCGGAAAAAATTTATGGGAACTGAAGTCTATGGAAAGATTTTGGGCATAGTGGGATTGGGGAGAATCGGAAGTGAGGTGGCTAGGAGAGCTCAAGGGCTAAAGATGCAGACAGTAGCCTACGATCCTTTCATCTCTAAAGCGAGAGCAGAACAACTCGGGGTTACTCTCATGGATCTGGAGGAGCTTCTGGTACAAGTAGATTACCTGACGGTGCACACTCCCCTTATCTCCCAAACCAGGAATTTAATCGGGGAAGAAGAGATTGCCCTGATGAAAAAAGATGCGAGAATTATCAACTGTGCCCGCGGGGGAATCGTTCAAGAAGATGCACTTTACCGGGCTCTTAAGGAAAATAGACTTAAAGGGGCCGCCCTGGATGTCTTCGAGAAAGGAAAACCCTTTGATAGTCCTCTATTAAAACTAGATTCAGTAATCTTTACCCCGCACTTAGGAGCTTCGACAGAGGAAGCTCAGAAAAGAGTTGCTTTAGATATAGTCCTGCAGGTTATAGACGCCCTCAAAGGGGGACCATTAAGGAATGCGGTTAATATACTTACCTCTTCTCCGCAAACACACAAAAGGATTGAACCTTATCTTTCTCTGGCTGAGAAAATGGGAGATTTAGAAGCCCAATTAGCTGAGGGCCATCCTAAAGAGCTAATGATTACCTATAGGGGTGAGCTTGGGGGGTTCGAAGTCGGACCAATTACGGTAGCCTTGATTAAGGGTCTGTTAAAATCTGTTTATGAGGCAGTCAACTATGTAAATGCTCCGGTTTTAGCTAAGGAGCGGGGAATTAAGTTGGTGGAGACAAAAACCTCTCAGGAGGCAGGATTTACAAATCTAGTTTCGGTAAAATTGAGTACTGATATTGACGAAAGGACCATTGACGGCACGGTGTTTGAGAGGGTTCCTCACATAGTGAGGATAGATGATTATCCTCTAGATTTTGTCCCTCAGGGGAACCTTTTGATTTGTGCTAGTGTGGATAAACCTGGAGCAGTGGGCAAAATAGCCACTACCCTGGGAAGATATCAGGTTAACATAGGCTCATTGCATATGGGTAGACGGACTCCCGGAGGGAAAAACGTCTCGGTTTATGTTCTGGATAGCTCCCCTTCTCCGGAGGCTTTGAGAGATCTTTCAAAGATCGAGGAAGTTCTTGAGGCAAGGCTAGTGCGTCTATAATAGTACCAGGAAAGTGCTGGTATGCAGCAGGTCTATACGCTTATCGAGGGACTTTCCCCGCAGGAGCCTTAGATCAGCTACCTTAATGAGTCTTCGAGTTGAGGAAGAAGAAAGACGTGTTGTCTGAGGAGCGCAGCGACGAGTTTCACGTCTTTCCCGAGACGAGAAGACGAGCAGAGATAGTCCAAGGCTGATATACAGCGACGAAGGGGAAGAGTCCCGAGATACTCTCGAGGTAAAGTTAGTGCGTCTATGAGTGGCTTTATTTTTAGGAGTTTTGACGCATGAAAGATAGAAGAGAGTTAACTGAGGTTTTGGAAAGGCTTCCTCCTCAGAATTTAGAAGCAGAAAGGTCCGTACTGGGAGCGATGCTTCTAGAGAAAGAGACCATCCCTAAGGTTGCTCAGGTAATAACAAGTTCCAACGATTTCTACTCCGAGACTCATCGATTAATCTACGAAGGAATAATTAGTCTATTTGATGAAAATAAGCCGGTAGATTTGGTTACTCTGAGAGAGGAATTTCGCAAACGAGGCAAATTAGAAGAGGTGGGAGGAACCGCTTATCTGGCTGAGCTGGTCAATTCCGTGCCAACCACAGCAAATGTGTCGTATTATGCCCGGATGGTAAAGGAAAAACAGATCCTGAGAGAGCTGCTTAAGGCAGCCGCTTCTATCAGTACCCTCTCCTATGATGCTTCACAGCCACTAGATGTTGTATTGGATAAAGCTCAGAGTCTTATTTTTGATATAACCCAAAAGAGAATCAAGACCCCCTTTGTCCATGTAAAAGATGTTTTAACCGGGACGTTTGAGCATATAGAAGCTCTTTATGAGAAAAAAGAACATATTACTGGAGTCCCTACCGGGTTCACTCAATTGGATAGATTGACTTCGGGTTTTCAGTCCTCCGATTTGATAATCATCGCTGGCCGTCCTTCTATGGGGAAGACTTCTTTTGTTCTGAATATTGCCCAATATGCCGGGATTGAGACCAACATACCCTTGATCATATTTAGCTTGGAAAGTGCTAAGGAGCAGCTGGTAGAGCGCCTGCTCTGCTCCGAAGCAAGAGTTGACTCCCAGAAATTACGTAGCGGTTTTCTCTCTGAAGATGATTGGGGGAGGCTTACTGAGGCGGCAGGGGTCTTAGCTGATGCTCCCATTTACATTGACGACACTCCCAATATTGGGGTGCTAGAGTTAAGAGCTAAAGTTCGTCAGGTAAAAGCTGAACATGATGTTAAAATGGCTATCGTTGATTACCTTCAGTTAATGGAGGGTGACAAACGTGCTGAAAACAGGCAACAGCAGATATCTGAAATATCCCGGAGTTTAAAGGCTCTGGCTAAAGAATTAAGAATAGCAGTAGTGGCTATATCTCAGCTTAGTAGATCCGTAGAGACAAGGGGAGAGAAAGATAAGCGTCCCCGACTTTCCGATTTGCGTGAATCGGGGGCTATTGAACAGGATGCCGATCTGGTACTTTCTTTATACCGAGAATATTATTATTCGAAAAAAAACGAGGATGAAAGGGAGGCTGAGGTTATCATTAACAAGCAGCGTCGTGGACCTACAGGTAGAGTGCCTTTGATCTTCTTGAGTGAATATACTCGCTTTGAAGATCGAGAACCTGGAGAGATAAGGTGAGGGAGTCAGTAAAATTGGCCAATACCGTAGTAGTGGGAACGCAGTGGGGAGATGAGGGCAAGGGTAGAGTTACCGATAGCTTAGCTAGGACTTCGGATGTGGTGGTGAGATTTCAAGGAGGCAGCAACGCCGGACATACAGTAGTAGTAAATGGAGAAAAATTTATCTTTCATCTTGTCCCTTCCGGTGCTCTTCATCCCGGAAAAAAATGCATAATTGGGAACGGAGTAGTAGTTGATCCAAAAGATTTACTCCTCGAGATTGAAACCCTGCGATCTAGGCAGATTGACCTCGAGGGTCTCTATCTTTCCAGTAGTGCTCATGTCGTCATGCCTTATCATAAAAAAATAGAGCAAATTGAGGAAGAACGAAGAGGTAAGCAGAGAATAGGAACTACTAAAAGGGGAATAGGACCTGCCTATGCTGATAAAGCAGCCAGAAGAGGCATTAGAGTGGCAGACCTTTTAGAGAAGGCAACTTTTGCTGAAAAATTGAGAATAAACCTTGGCTTCTGGAAAAATTTCTACGGACTGGAGTTTAGCTGGGAAGAGATTCTTCAGCAGTATTTAGAATATGGGAGGAGATTAAAAAGATATGTTACCGATACCTCACTTCTCGTTAATAGACTAATGCAAGAAGGCAAAGATATCCTTTTTGAGGGGGCGCAAGGGACCCTGTTAGATGTTGATCATGGAACATATCCCTTTGTAACTTCATCTAATGCTGTAGCAGGTGGTGCTTGTACAGGCGTAGGAATAGGTCCCACCAAGATAGGGAAGGTTTTGGGAGTAGCTAAGGCGTACGTTACCAGGGTAGGACAGGGTCCTTTCCCCACAGAAATCCAGGGAAGGATAGCAGACGCGCTTAAAAAAGGAGGACAGGAGTATGGAGCCACTACCGGTAGGCCTAGAAGATGTGGATGGTTCGACGGAGTCATACTCAGGTACGCAGCCAGAGTAAATGGACTTGATGAACTTATTTTAACCAAACTGGATGTTCTAGATTCACTAGATAAGATAAAAATCTGCGTCGCTTATAAATATAGAGGTAGGCTAATCCAGGATTTTCCTTTCGAGCTCGAGTGTTGGGAGAGATGTCAGCCTGTTTATGAGGAGATGGAAGGATGGAGGCAGGATACTTCCACGGCAAAGATAGAAAAAGATCTTCCTAAAAGGACCCGAGAGTATATAAAAAGAATTGAAGAAATTGGAGGAGTGCCTATTAGTCGTCTTTCTCTAAATCCCGAAAGGAGCGAATTTTTACCATTACACTGATTCTATCTCCAGTTTCCTGAAAAAGTTTGAAGCTGCCCTGTGCTCGGTGTATTTCCAACATTGTGGCTAAGTTCTACTCTTACCTGCATACTGTGACCCGGTAGATTTGTCCGCTGGGGGCCTTCATGATACATGAGAAGCCTCAAGGAGAACTTATGCGCCAGAGCATAAGGCCCGAGATCACGCCGCTGCCTTATGGAAAACACCTCGCCGGACAGCAAAAGGAAGAGGATTTTTCTGGAAACTGGAGTTATATTTCTTGACAAAAGCTGTATTTGTAGTATAGTAAAATAGCTTTTTACTTCAACCTGGTGAGGTGCTTTGGATGTTTAATAGATTTACCGAACGAGCAAGAAGGGTGATTTTGCTGGCCAGAGAAGAGGCCAAGCGATTAGATCACGACTATCTAGGAACGGAACATATTCTTTTAGGACTGATTCGAGAAGGAGAAGGAGTAGGAGCTACGGCTCTACAAAATTTAGGATTAGATCTAGCTCGGGTTAGGCGGGGAGTGGAGAAAGCAGTCGGTAGAGGAGGAGGAACACTGTTTTTGGGTCAGATTCCCTTTACTCCTCGAGCTAAAAAAGTATTGGAGCTAGCAGTAACGGAAGCGAGAAACCTGGGTCATAACTATATTGGAACAGAGCATCTCCTTCTAGGATTAATCAGAGAAGGTGAAGGGGTGGCTGCTCAGATCCTTACCAATTTGGGAGCTGATCTGGAGAAAGTGAGGGAGGAGGTGGTAAATCTACTAGGAGCAGAGAAGGTTCCTTTCCAACAAGTAGCTCAGCCCAGTAAAACTCCTACCCTGGATAGATTCGGGCGTGACCTTACCCAACTAGCCAAAAATGGACAGTTAGATCCGGTAATAGATAGAGAGAAGGAGATTGAGCGGGTAATTCAGATTCTTTCTCGTCGAACCAAGAATAATCCTGTACTTATAGGAGAAGCAGGGGTAGGAAAAACCGCTATTACCGAGGGATTGGCTCAGAAGATTGTGCAAGGATCCCTTCCAGATCCTTTGTTAAATAAACGAGTAGTGACGATTGAATTGGGTGGGATAGTTGCCGGAACCAAGTATCGAGGAGAGTTTGAGAAGAGGATGGAGAGGATATTAAATGAGATTCGAAAGGCAAAGAATATAATTCTTTTCGTTGATGAAGTGCACACTTTGGTAGGAGCAGGAGCCGCCGAAGGGGCTATCGATGCCTCCAGTATTCTTAAACCAGCTCTTGCCAGAGGAGAATTGCAATGTATCGGAGCTACTACCCTAGATGAATATAGAAAGTATATTGAGCGAGATGAGGCTCTAGAGAGAAGATTTCAGCCGGTAATGGTAAACGAGCCTACAGTCAAGGAAACTATAGAGATTCTGAGGGGTCTGAGAGACAAATATGAGGCTTTTCATCGAGTCAAAATAACTGACGAGGCTCTGGTTGCAGCAGTTAAGCTTTCCTATAGATATATTCAGGGTAGATTTCTCCCCGATAAAGCCATTGATGTTATGGATGAGGCGGCTGCCAGAATAAGACTACAAAGTAGTACCCATCCCAAGGAGCTTAAGAAAATTGAGGCAGAATTAGAGCAGCTTCGGAAAGAAAAGGAAGCGGCGGTTAAAGCACAAGAGTTTGAAAAAGCGGCAAATCTGAGAGATAAAGAAAAAAATTTGAAGCAGTCCTTAAATAAGGAAAAGTCTCAATGGGAGGTAGATAAGGGTAAGAGAGGGGAGAAGGAGAAGGTAACAGAAAAGGATGTTGCCTACATTGTGAGTAGCTGGACCAATATTCCTCTGCGTGACTTAACTGAAACCGAATCTAAAAGACTTTTACGTATGGAAGAGGCTTTGCATAAGAGAATGGTAGGACAGGAAGAGGCTATAAGGGCAGTATCTCAGTCTATTCGGAGGGCTCAGGCGGGAGTGAAGAATATTAAGCGACCCATTGGTGTCTTTATGTTCCTTGGTCCCACCGGGGTAGGCAAGACAGAATTAGCCAGGAGTTTAGCTGAGTTTCTCTTTGGGGACGAAGATGCCATGATCCGTCTGGATATGTCTGAATACATGGAGAAATTTACCGTGAGTCGTCTTACCGGTGCTCCTCCCGGGTATGTGGGATACGAAGAGGGAGGGGAATTAACGGAAAAGGTGAGACGGCGTCCCTATTCAGTAATTCTCCTCGATGAGATAGAAAAGGCACATCCAGACGTGTTTAATATCCTCCTTCAGATAATGGATGATGGAAGGCTATCTGACAATCTGGGTCATACGGTAGACTTTCGCAATACGGTAATGATTATGACTTCCAATTTAGGGGCCACTCAGATTACCAGTGGAGCTAGTCTCGGATTTCAAGCAGAGAAGGAAGGGGGAATGTCTTACGAGGAGATGAAGAGTAGGGTCACCTCCGAGTTAAAACGCAGCTTTCGACCCGAATTTCTAAATAGATTAGATGAGGTAATTGTCTTCCATGCTTTAACGAAAGATGAGATTAAAAAGATAGTCGATTTAATGTTAGCAGAAGAAAAGAAGTTATTGAAAGAAAAGGAGGTAAACTTAGAGGTGACCGAAGAAGCAAGGGACTTTATTGCTCAGGAGGGATATGATCCCGATTTTGGAGCAAGACCCTTGCGTCGAGCCATCCAGAGGCTAATTGAAAATCCCCTCTCTGAGGAAATCCTGCAAGGTAGGTTTAAAACAGGAGATACCATTGTGGTAGGAATAAAGGCCGGGAAGGTTACCTTTGATAAGAAAGAGAAAGATAAAACAAGAGTTAAAGATTAGATTTGCACAATTATTTTTAGAGAAAGACTCATAGATGAAGAACAGTGTAGGCCCCCTCTG
The DNA here is from genome assembly GCA_046760365.1 of bacterium. Classification (GTDB taxonomy): domain Bacteria; phylum Aerophobota; class Aerophobia; order Aerophobales; family AE-B3A; genus AE-B3B. The sequence goes on along the minus strand of JBHIEA010000003.1, from coordinate 17,827 downwards.
TGGTCAGAAAGAGGGGGTTTTTGTTAGGAAAGTGGGCAAAATCTTAATTTTAGCAGGATTGCTTCCATTTTTCTTCTTATCAGAATCTATGGCTCAAGCCCCTCCCGTCATCCGGGAAATTCAGATTCAAGGAGCCAAATGGATCGAGACAGAGAAGATACGCGAGGTGATAAAAAGTAGAATAGGCGAACCGTTATCGGAAAAGGTCATCAGAGAGGATATGCAGGCAATATATGAGATGGGGTTTTTTTCAAGCCTTAAAGCCTTAAAAGAGGAGGTAACTGATGGAGTAAAGCTCATCTTCCAGGTTAAGGAAAATGAAGAAATTGCTGAGATTGAAATTGAAGGAGTTGGTAGAAGAGAGAAAAAAAAGATCAAGAGTCTGATTACTTTTAATAAGGGAGAGTTATGGAATTTTAAAAAGATAAAGGAAACTCGTGATAAGATTCTGAAATTTTATAACAAAAAAGGCTATTTTTCTACTTCTGTGGATCTCTTTCAAGTTGGATTACCAGAAAAAGATAAGTGCAAGGCCATTCTCAGCGTAAAAAAAGGCCGTAGAACCCGAGTGAGGGAGGTAAAAATCGAAGGCAACACTTTTCTTACCGATCCAGAGATAAGAAGTTCCATGAAGACAAAATTCCGGCGCTTTTTCGACCCCAAGACCCTAGATAAGGATCTAGAAAAAATTGTTGACCTTTATCAGAAAAACGGGTATTACTTTGCTTATTTTAACCCCCCAAGATTTGAGTTCTTTGACAAAGGAAAAACCCATTGGGTGAGGGTCTTTCTGGAAATAGCGGAGGATAAAAAATTTTCCGTCTCAGAAGTTGAGATAAAGGGGAACCGCGTCTTTTCCACTTCTAAAATTCTATCTAATCTCCGACCAGGTAAGGGAGAAGTCTTTGTGCCGACCGACCTTGAAGAAAGTTTGGAGAGGCTTCAAGATAAATATGGAGAAAAAGGTTACATATATGCTCACCTTAAGCCGGATCTGGAATTTGATAGGAAGGCCGGCAAGGTAAAGATTTTGCTTCAAATAGATGAGGGCTCGCTCGCCAAAGCAGGAAAGATCAGAATAGAGGGAAATACCTTTACCAAAGAAAGAGTTTTCAAACACACCCTCCTTCTCAAAGAAGGGGAGATTCTTAACTCGCATAAGCTCAGGGAAGGATGGCGCCGGCTTTATAATCTAGGTTTTTTTGAGAGCGTAGAAATCGAACCTCTCTTTGCCTCCTCCTCAACAGTAGATTTGTTAGTCAAGGTCAAGGAGGCCGAGCAAAGGGGGCAGCTGATTTTAGGGGCAGGATATAGTTCTGCTTCCGGCTTGGAAGGGAATATTCAACTGTCCAAGGATAATCTAGGGGGAGTAGGAAAAAAGATTAAGCTGGATTGGAAATTTGGAAAAAAGAGAAACGACTACGATATTGGTTATATAGATAGGTGGTGGAGAAATAGCAGTCTGAGACTGGAGCTTAACCTCTATAACCTACTCTACAAATATTACGAGCGTGAAGGGGCCTACCAAAAGGAAAGAACAGGAGGAAGGATAGGATTGGGGTGGCCTATCTGGAAAAATGTCGAGACTTCGATTCGGTTGAGGAATGAAGAGGTAACAATTAGCCAGATAGAGGGCGAACCTCTTCCTGAGGATCTTGAGTTAGAAACTGGGTCAAAAATCGAGCGTAGCCTTGAACTCATGCTGGATAGAAATACCAGAGTTAGAGATGAGGCCTTCAATCCGTACAAGGGGTCCTATAGCTTCCTTTCGGTGGAAAAAAGTGGAGGATTTTTGGGAGGAGATCTTGATTTTATCAAGTATAAGGCAGAGTGGCGAGGATATCTGAGGAAAGGTGAATTTTGGAGATCACCGATACTTGCCTATCGTCTAGGTGGAAGATTAGGAGAAGACCTTCCCTTTTACGAGCAGTTTTACCTAGGAGGTCTAGAGACCCTGCGGGGCTACAAAGAAAATGAATTTAGGGGGGATAAAGCAGTTCTGGGGAGTTTAGAGTTAAGAGTTCCCCTTACCAAAGAGCTCTTAGGCTCTTTGTTTGTAGATGCAGGGAAAGCGTGGGGTGAAGATTCGTCAATGGAAGATTTTAAGGTGGGTTGGGGATTCGGGATAAGGCTCAAGACTCCCATAGGGCTTATTCGCCTTAATTACGGAGTAGGGGAAAAAGAAGAAGGAAGATTCTATTTTGGTATGGGTGAGGGTTTTTAGAGGAAAATGGAAAGAATAAGGGTGCTTGATTTAGGATTAAAAGATTATCAATCTACCTGGGTTTTCCAGGAAAGATTGGTGGAAAGAAGAATCTGTGGTCAAATGGAAGATAGTTTAATTCTGGTGGAACACTTTCCCGTGATCACTCTAGGCCGACAGGGAAAAGAGGAAGACATTCTGGTATCACGGGAGTTTCTCCGCCAGGAAAAAATCTCCCTTTTTCGTGTAAATAGAGGAGGAAGGGTGACTTTCCACGGCCCGGGGCAATTGGTTGCCTACCCCATACTTGATCTCAGCCTTGACCAAAAAGATATTCACAAATATATAAGAAATTTGGAAAAAGTAGTGGTGAGATCTTTGGATAAACTGGGGATTGAGGGAAGGTCTATTTCAGGGTATACCGGGGTGTGGGTAGGAGAAAGGAAGATAGCCAGCATTGGAATAGGGGTAAAGAGATGGATTACCTATCACGGGCTATCTTTGAATGTGAATATTGATCTTTCCTATTTTTCTTTGATTGATCCCTGCGGTCTTTGTGAGTTCCGCGTGACTTCTTTAGCTGAAATTCTGGGCTCCCCAGTGAAAATGGATACCGTGAAAAGCCTTCTTGTAAACTCCTTTTGTGAATTATTCTTAAGGTTTCCACACGGCTGGCAGTGAAAGAAATGAGACTTACCGGAGGAGTGGCAAAAGGAAGGCAGATAAGGACTCCCAAGGGTAAAGTTACCCGGCCCCTTCTTTCTCGAATAAGAAAGTCCCTTTTCGATGTTATTGGTGATAGAATCCGGAGAAGTTATTTTCTCGATCTCTACTCTGGATCAGGTGCAGTAGGGATCGAGGCCCTAAGCAGGGGAGCAGAAATCACAGTTTTTATAGAAAAGAACAGGGTCTCGGTAGAAACGATAAAAGAAAACCTTGCCTCCTGTAATTTTTCGTCTCGATCAAAAATCTGGCAGAAAGATGTTCTTAGCTTTCTGCCCCATCTTCTGGAGAAAGAAAAATTTGACTTCATCTTTATTGCTCCCCCTTACTATCGCGAGCTACAGGATCGGACTCTCGATATTATAGAAAGGAAGAAGGTAGGAAGGAGCTGGATTATAGTGCAGCACTCACCCCGGGAAAAAGTTAACTTAAGTCGAAAAAATATCAAACTATTTAAGCAGAGAAGATATGGAGACACGATTTTGAGCTTTCTTGATGAATCAAATCCCTGATAAGCCCATACTCCTTCTTTCTCATTGTCTTCTCAACCAGGCCACCAGGGCCGAGGAGGTTATCACGGCCGGGGCCACAGAAAAGCTCTTGCGGCTTTTTTCCAGTTATCCGATCCATCTAGAACAGCTTCCCTGCCCAGAGTTTTTATTCGTGGGGAAAAGAAAGAAAAGGACCAAAGATGAGTGGGAGAAAATGGCTGACTTTAAGAAATTCTGTGGTGAGCTAGCTGACCAGATAAAAGACCGAGTAAAAAGGTTTGACCGAAAAGAACCCTTTCCTTTGGTTAGCATTGCTCGCTCTCCCTGTTGTTCGAGCAGAGAGATTCTCACAGATAAGAGAGTTTTTACTGGCAAGGGCATATTGGTTGAGGAATTGGAAAAAAGAATTAATCTGGAGTTTTTGGAATTCGACTTTAGAAGCGTAAATGAGTCAATCAAAAGATTAAAAGGTTTCCTCGATAAATACCGCAAGGCTTAGTCCTGAATTCCGAGAGTTACTCTGCCAGGGGCTAGAAAAACCAAAAAAGTTCTTTACTGAAAAATGAGACTTCATGGATTTACCAAAAATGGGTAATAATAGAGGAAAAAATACCAATTGTTCACTCAAGGAATCTCGAGGCGAAAAGGTCTCCTCGAACCTTTTGACTTTAGAAAAAAAACTGAATCGCCTGCCCGACTCGCCGGGGGTCTACCTTCTAAAGGATGAAAAGAAAGAGGTTTTATACGTAGGGAAAGCCCTTTCTCTAAAAAAGAGAGTACGGAGTTATTTTCAGAGAACCAGTTTTTCTCCGAGAATTCACTCTCTGGTAGGTCAAATCAAGGATTTGGAATGGCTAATTACTGATTCCGAGGCAGAGGCCTTTCTATTAGAGTCTAATTTAATAAAACACCATCGTCCTCGCTATAACATCCAGCTCAGAGATGACAAATCCTATCCCTACATCAAACTTACCACTTATGAGTCTTTTCCTAGAGTTTTTCTTACTCGGAACCCTAAAGAGGACGGTGCGCTTTACTTTGGTCCTTACACCAACGTCAAAGCAGCCAAGAAGAGTTTGGGGTTGATTCAGCGCCTTTTCCCCTTGCGCAGATGCAAAGGAAAATTCAAGTTGAGATCCAGACCCTGCCTCAATTATCACATAAAGGAGTGTAGTGGTCCCTGCGTAAAAAAAATTAACTCAGCACAATATCGTAGTCTGGCCAGGGAGGTCTGCCTTTTCCTTCAAGGACATTATGAGAGCCTGCTTTCCCAGCTCGAAAAGGAGATGGAAGAGGCAAGTCGCGGAGAAAGATTTGAGAGAGCAGCGAAATTGAGGGATTTGATCAGAGCTATTCATAGGATTGGTCAGACTCAGAAAGTGGCCTCTTTCCCGGGAGGGGATAGGGACCTGATCGGTGTTGCTTATGATGGTGAGCAGGCTTGTGTAGTTGTCTTTCAGATCCGAGAAGGGAAGGTGGTGGGTAAGAAACATTTCCTGCTCAAGATCGGAGAGGAACATGAAGGACAAGATATATTGGCCTTTTTCGTAAAGCAGTACTATGGCAAAGTCTCCTTTATCCCCCCGGAGGTACTCCTTCAGTATGAAATAACTGATCAGGCTGCCATTAATCGATGGCTTTCAGAGAGAAGGGGAGGCAAAGTTAAGCTGGACGTTCCCCAAAAGGGGCCGAAAGTAAAGCTAATGCAGTTGGTGATAAAAAATGCCCGTCTCATTCTGCAACAGGAGAAAGGTAAAGAGAAGAACGAGACCCTTCTTCAGCTAAAGAACTACCTTGATCTAAAGGAAAATCCTTCTCTCATCGAGGGATTCGATGTTTCTAACATAAAGGGAAAAGAAGCTACCGGGTCAGTAGTTGTTTTTCGAGAGGGCAAAGCCGAACCATCCAGTTATCGAAGATTCAAGATTAAGACGGTCAAGAGAATAGATGATTTTGCTATGCTTTCCGAAGTGATAAAACGGCGTTATCAGAGATCACTCAAAGAATCACGTCCCCTTCCTCATCTTATTTTGATAGATGGAGGGAAGGGACAGTTGTCTTCCTGTTTGAAGACTCTCAAGGAGCTGGGCCTGGGTCATGTTTCTCTAGTAGGGTTGGCCAAAGAATTTGAGGAGATCTATCTTCCCTTTAGATCTCTTCCCCTTGATATTCCACATGACTCAGCTGCTTTACGGCTCTTGCAAGAAATAAGGGATGAAGCTCATCGATTTGCTCATTCTTACCACCGAAAAGTTCGCCAGAAAAAAATGAGTCACTCGTCTCTGGATGATATACCGGGGGTGGGAGGAAAAACAAAAAAGGCTCTTTTGACCCATTTTAGGTCGGTTAGTCTAATAAAAAACAAAAGCTTAGACGAATTAAAACAGATTCCGGGAATAGGGGAAAAAACAGCCAGAAGAATTCTTGAATGTCTTAAAACGCCCGAATTTCATTAATCCCAGGATCTTGAAAGAGTTTTGAGGTCACAAGATGCACGATTTTTTAAAAATAAAGTTAAGTCCTTACTGGATAGGAGCCGTATCTGAGAAAGAAAAGCTGGTGAAGATCTTCATCTGTGGCAGCCAGAAAGATCTACTTAGTAGTCTGGGGGCAGCCCTGAAGCCACAAGCCGGATCTTCCTTTTTGCTGAAACGGCTAAAGCAAGATTTACTCGGTTACTGGCAAGGGGAAAGGGTGAATTTCATTGCCTACCCTTTAAAGCTGGGGGGATACTCCCCTTTTCAAAGAAAAGTTTGGAGAGTTACTCAAGAAATTCCCTATGGAAAGGTTCGCTCCTACAAGTGGATAGCGAAAAGAATGGGAATTAAAGGATATCGGGCTGTAGGCCAGGCTTTGGCTCAAAACCCCTTTCCTCTCATTATCCCCTGTCATAGGGTGATTAAAGAAGGCCCAAGTTTAGGAGGATTTTCAGCAGGGATAGAGATCAAAAGAAAACTTCTGGAAAAAGAGGGAATTAATCTGGCTTGCCTACCTGAGTAAGCATGATATAATAATAAAGCGTGCGAAAATCCTGACAGATTTTCTCGTCAGCTGGATTTTGCCTTAAATCACTAGCAGTATGAGAATTTCATAAGTTCCCTAGGTCGCTATCAAGCGAGATAGCCCAAAGGGGGGAGGCCTGAAATCGCCTACTCTGAGCGAAGCGAAAGGCGCTTTTGCCGATTAGACCGTGGAGGGGAGCATTCTCAAGGAATCGGCAAAGTCCTATTTTCCCCCTCAAATATGGTGATTGATTAGGGATATAAAAAGGGAGGAGATGATGGGTAGTCTTCTGACAAAAATCTTTGGCACCCAGCAGGAAAGAAACATTAAGAGACTCCTGCCTATAGTCAATAAGATCAACAGTTTAGAAAAGAAGATCTCTAAACTTCCCGACAAGGCTTTACAGGGAAAAGCCGACGAATTTAGAGGGAAGGTGCGGCCCATTGTCGCCGAGATTGAAAGTTTGGAGAAGGAAATTGTTGGACTTCCTGAAATTGAGAAAGAAGCAGCAAAACTGCATCTTCAAAAGAGAAGACAGGAGTTAGATCACCTTTTTGAGGATCTTTTGCCCGAGGCTTTTGCTGTAGTTCGGGAAGCGGCCAGAAGAACCATAGGACTTCGACACTACGATGTTCAGTTAATAGGGGGCATCGTTCTTCATCGGGGGGGAATAGCCGAGATGGCCAATGGGGAGGGTAAAACTCTGGTAGCTACCTTACCCGCTTATCTAAATGCCCTTAATGGTAAAGGGGTACACGTAGTTACAGTGAATGATTATCTGGCCAGGAGGGATAGAGAGTGGATGGGACCAGTTTATGAGTTTCTGGGTCTTACGGTGGGAGTTATCCAGAATCAAATGGACCATGTAAGTAGACGTGAGGCCTACCAGTGTGACATCACTTACGGTACCAACAATGAATTTGGCTTCGATTATCTTCGAGATAATATGGCTCCTACCAAGGAAGATCAGGTTCAGAGAGGATTCAACTATGCTATTGTGGATGAGGTCGATTCTATCTTAATTGATGAAGCCCGCACTCCTCTTATTATCTCTGGTCCGGCAGAAAGATCCACCGAACTTTATTACCAAATTGAGAGAGTAATTTCCCGCTTTAAGAAAAGCAAGGATTATGAGATAGATGAAAAAGATCAGACCGTGGCCCTTACCGAAGAAGGAATTGCTAAGGCAGAGAAGTTATTGGGGGTGAGAGATATCTATCAGGTTAATCCTAAGTGGGGTACCGAGCCGGCAACTCATATTCATCAAGCTATCCGGGCTCATGAACTTTACGAACGAGATCGAGATTATCTGGTCAAAGAGGGTGAAGTGGTGATAATAGACGAATTTACCGGAAGACTGATGCCGGGAAGACGTTGGAGCGATGGACTGCATCAGGCGGTAGAGGCAAAGGAAGGGGTGAGGATAAGAAATGAGAATCAGACTCTGGCAACCATAACTCTACAGAATTACTTTAGGATGTACCATAAACTGGCAGGAATGACGGGAACAGCGTCCACGGAAGCAGATGAATTCAAGAAAATTTACAATCTAGATGTAGTCACCATTCCCACCAATAAACCGAGTATCAGACAAGAGCTTTCTGATAAAGTCTATCAAAAAGAACGTGCCAAGTTTGAAGCTGTAATAAAGGAGATAGAAAAGTTCTATCGAGAGGAAAGGCCGGTTCTGGTGGGAACGAGATCGGTGGAGAAATCTGAATTCTTGAGTAGAATACTCCGAGAAAGGGGAATTCCTCATACCGTACTTAATGCTAAGTACCATGAGAAGGAGGCTCAAATTGTGGCTCAAGCAGGGCAAAAAAGAGCAGTGACCATAGCTACCAATATGGCTGGAAGAGGAACCGATATCAAACTAGGGGAGGGAGTGGAGGAGTTGGGAGGATTATTTGTCATTGGCACCGAACGTCATGAGTCTCGCAGAATTGATAATCAGCTTCGAGGAAGAAGTGGTAGACAGGGAGCTTCGGGTGCTGCCCAGTTCTATGTATCTCTAGAGGATGAGTTAATGCGGATATTTGGCTCGGAGAGGATCGCCTCCCTCATGGAGAGATTAAAAATTCCTGAGGATCAGCCTATTGAGCATCCCTGGGTGACCCGGGCCCTAGAAAGAGCGCAGCAGCAAGTTGAAAGAAGAAACTTTGATATAAGAAAGCAGCTTTTAGAGTACGATGATGTGATGAACAAGCAAAGGGAAGTAATCTATAAGGAAAGACAGAGTGTCCTCGAGGAAAAAAATCTAAAAGAGGATATTCTGGGGATGATAGATGATACCGTTGAGAGTGTGGTATCCCTGTATGCTGAAGAAAAAATCAGGCCTGAAGAGTGGGATGTAGGGGGCTTGATTAAAAGGCTGGAGAGAATTTTTCCCATTACTTTTTCCTACGATAGTTTAAAGGAGATCTATAACCCCAAGCAGTTAATCGAAATGATAAAATCGGAGGTAAGAAAGGCTTACCAGAAGAAGGAAGAAAGACTGGGAGGCGAGCTGATGCGGGCCTTGGAAAGAATGATTCTCCTTCATACCATAGACTCTCAGTGGAAGGACCATCTATACAGTATGGATGGTCTAAAAGAGGGGATTGGACTGCGAGGATATGGACAACGTGATCCCTTAATTGAATATAAAAGAGAAGCTTTTGAGATGTTCGAGGAGTTGACCCAGCGCATTAAAGAGAATGTAACTGAGCTTATGTTCAAAGTGGAAATTTCCCGCGAGCCTTCCTGGGAAAGAGTTCTAGTAGGAACTCCTCAGGTTCCTCAGTCAGCTCTAGTGGGAGCTGATCAGGGAAAGGAGAGTATGAGTACTGGCCGACAGTCAAATGGCCCTTACCGAAGAGGCAAGACAAAAATCGGTCGCAATGACCCCTGCCCCTGCGGCAGTGGAAAGAAATATAAGTATTGTTGCGGAAGAAGATAGAAAGCCTAAGGAGACTTTAGGGTGAAGAGAAGTGGAGCTCAGGTAGTAGTTGATGCTTTGTTAAAAGAGGGAGCAAAAATCATATTCGGATTCCCTGGAGGAGCAGTGATTCCTCTCTATGATGTTCTTTACGATACGCCGGAAATCAAACATATCTTAACCCGTCATGAACAGGCGGCTGCTCATGCTGCGGATGGATATGCTCGAGCTACGGGTGGGGTAGGAGTATGTGTTGCTACCTCCGGGCCTGGAGCGACAAACCTAGTTACCGGAATTGCTACTGCCTGCATGGATTCCATTCCTCTAGTTGTTCTTACTGGCCAGGTTCCCACCTCCATGATCGGAAATGATGCCTTTCAGGAGGCGAATATAACGGGAATAACTTATTCTATAACTAAACATAGCTATCTAGTGACCGAAGTTGATGAACTCCCCGGGGTTTTGAAGCAAGCGTTTTACCTGGCCAGGACTGGTAGGCCAGGACCGGTATTAATAGATCTTCCCAAGAATGTACTAACTGGAGAGACTTCAGTTCCTTATCCTGAAGAAGTTCAGATTAGAAGCTATAGTCCCAACTATAAGGGTAACCCCAAACAGATTAGACGGGCTGCCGAAGCTATAGCCCATTCTCAAAGACCTGTTATTTACGCGGGAGGCGGAGTAATTACCTCCGGTGCATCATCCGAATTAGCCGAATTTGCTCGGCACACCAATATCCCGGTGACCACTACCCTGATGGGATTGGGGTCTTTTCCGGAAGACGATCCCCTTTCCTTAAAGATGCTGGGAATGCATGGAACCCGTTATGCCAATTATGCAGTTACTGAGACGGATCTACTTATCGCTGTGGGGGCAAGGTTTGACGACCGAATAACTGGCAAGATCTCGGAATTTGCTACCCATGCCAAGATCATCCACATAGATATCGATCCCACCGCCATAAGTAAGAATGTGAGGGTCGATATTCCTATTGTGGGCGATGCCAAAGATATTCTCTCTCAGCTCCTCACAGCTGTCCAAAAAGGAAGGAAAAGAGAGAGTTGGCATCGAAAGATTCAGGAGTGGAAAAAAAAGTATCCCTTAAAATACGAATTAGGTGAAGAGCTAAAGCCTCAGTATGTGGTGGAAATGATATATAAAGTGACCCAAGGAGAAGCTATCATTGCTACTGAGGTAGGCCAGAATCAGATGTGGGCGGCTCAGTTTTATCAATACACCAGGCCCCGGACTTTTATTTCCTCGGGAGGGCTAGGAACTATGGGGTACGGTTTTCCTGCTTCAATTGGAGCCCAGATTGGCCGTCCGGAAAAGATTGTTTTCGACATTGCTGGCGATGGGAGTTTTCAGATGAATATCCAAGAGCTAGCAACCGCGGTCAATTATAAAGTTCCGGTGAAAATCGCTATTTTGAATAATGGATATCTGGGAATGGTGAGACAATGGCAGCAGCTGTTTTACAAGTCTCGTTACTCCCAGGTGAATCTAGAGGGTCACCCTGACTTCGTGAAAGTGGCAGAGGCTTACGGAATAGAGGGAATCAGAGTGACCAAGCCGGAAGAGGTAGAGCCCGCTTTAAAAAAAGCTCTGGATATAGCCGGTCCCGTCGTGTTAGACTTTCGAATCTCCCGCGAGGAGAATGTTTATCCCATGGTTCCAGCAGGAGCAGCTCTCACCCAGATTATAGAGGGACTAGCCTAATAGCCAAACTTTGAGTCTTTTAGTGCCTGTAATTCAGAGGGGAGGGCCTCGGCCTCTTTTCTCCCCACTTTTCATTCCTCACCAACTTCCTCAAATCTACGTTCGTGTTGAGAGAAAGGGAGTGTTAAGAGTTACGTTAAATGATTCCTAAAAACATAAACAGAGAACACATCATCAAAGCAATAGAAGAAATTAATAAAGTCGGGATTCCTGAGGGTAGAAGTTCAAAGAAGTTTCTTTTGGAATATAATGGCGAGTATTATCCGCCAAAGTATATCATTTCGATAGCCAATAAGTATGCCAATAGCAAAGAATTAGATCCTCAAGAATTCAGTGGGGGTACAGAGACAAATGGTTTCCTTAAATATTTAGGGTTCAACATAGTAGAAGCCTCTTCTAAGAGCCATATTACCAAGCCATTGAAAGAGAATGGCAAAATAAAAGTTTCAATAGTTCATCATGACGAGAGATGTCCAAAATGCAAAGAAACGATTAAAAAACTTTTAGAAAAAATTTATGGGAAAGTTGAACAGAACTATAAGTTCGAAGCGGGGGTATATCCAGAAGATTTTAGAGATACCTCATACTACGACAAACTAAAAGAGATTTACGAGATTCTCCAAAGTCATAGAGGCTTTACAGAATTTGTTAGAGCAAAAACTCTTCCAAACTGTGATTTCTTCGTTCCAGATCCAGGCTTTATTGTAGAATTTGATGAATCACAGCATTTTACACAACCAAGGAGAATCACCTTAAAGAATTATCCTGAAAAAGTTGAATTCGGGGTTAATAAGGGAAGATGGATAGCACTATGTGAGAAAATCAACGCAAAGGACAGCGACCCTCCTTACAGAGATGAGCAGCGTGCTTGGCATGATACTTTAAGAGATTTCTTGCCGATAATAAAAGGTTTAAAGCCAACTATTAGACTATTTGCCAAGGATTATGTGTGGTGTAGTTTTGACTACAATAACTCATCCGACATCAAAAAATTTGAGACCATTTTAAAAGGGGTTTCTAGAAGCTGGAAAATTGAAGTAAGGGAAGAAGCAAATCCATCCATAGCAAGAGTAATTATCGCTGGTGAATGGGGAGGAAATCCAACAGAAGCCAAGCAACTTCTTGAGAGGATATTAATGAGAAGTGGACCAACGGCCGAAAAGTCAAATTTCTCATAACATGCGGTGGTTTCATTCAATTCGATTGGCCAGAATCTATATCTTGGGCTGACATAGGTGATAATAAGAATCCAAGTAATAAAGCTGTAAATAAATTAGTTGCAAAAGCTGAAGAATGTGCAAAATCTGTCCTGAGCGAAGATTTATGTAAAAAATTAAGTGAGGTTGCGGATTACATAACATTGGGTATAGACTCTTTTAAGGAGAAAATATCAACCACACAGAATTACATTAGTCAACTTCATATCGAGTTTGTGTTTCTAATTGATTTAAGAAGCAAGAAATTTTATTGGACCGGGAAATCGTATCCGACAACAAATCAGCAGAATGGATTGGTAAGGATTGCTGACTTGAAAACTCATTTTTTTGATTTAGACATTGGAAAAGTTATGATATTGGGATGCCATGATCTAAGCATTTTTAGCCCAAGATCTAAAAATGCGAAGGGATGGCGTAGAAAAGTCAACGATGACTTCAAAGGATTAGCCAAAAGAGAGGAACCATCTGTGTCCTGCAACATCCTCACACAACTGTAACAAGGCGAACATGGCTTAACGCTTGGAATTCTTTAAGAAAAACACTCCTCTCAGTAAAGCAATATGTAGGTTCTCGGAGATACTATGAACCTGACCGTGAGCATTCAGAATGGGATGCTTTAGATGGTGTTCTTAAAGGTACAAAACACACTGATGCTATAGATTTTATTATTTGGAAGAAGGAAGAGATAACATAGGTAACATAAATGATGCCCCAACGCGATTAAAACCGGCGAGTAGGGTTTTCTTTCCTATAAATTTGGTCCTTTCGTATAAGCCACAACCACCTTCTCAAACCCAGCTTTCTTGCCTTCCTGACGTTTGCTTCAACATCCGACTTCCCTGCCTCTATACCTGTCCAGTTTGTGCTGATAAACAAGAAGATTGACTAACAGTGGAGAAAGGCTATACTTGAGGAACAGCGGGCACAAGATTATAAATAGAGGCAACAAAAGTTTCGTAGATACTGAGTTGTCCAAAATGGCCGATAGTTGAACGAAATTGGCAGGAGGCTCTATTATGGTTAAACCCAGAGTTGTCGAAACGGACCAGGGAATTCAAGGTGAATTTACTGTAGAAATATACGATAAAATGATGAGAAGGATGAGGGATAAAGGGTGGCTTGAAACAAACCTTATCTTGAAGGCAGGAATTTGTTCAGGTCTTGCTTTAGAAGTTGGACCCGGGCCTGGCTATCTGGGGCTTGAGTGGCTGAAAAGAACAGAGGCTACACACCTCAAAGGCCTGGATCTTAGTCCCGACATGATAGAAATTGCCAAGAGAAATGCCAAGGAATACAACTTAGAGGATAGAGTAGAGTACGTTGAGAGTGATGCACGAAAAATGCCGTTTGAGGATAATAGTTTTGATGCAGTTTTTACCAATTACTCATTACATGAGTGGTCCGAGCCCGGAAAGATATTCAACGAGATATACCGTATATTAAAACCCAAGGGAAGATACTGCATCAGCGATCTACGCAGGGATATAAATCCAATCGTAAAGTGGTTTATGAAATCAGTGACCAAACCCAAAGAAATAAAGCCGGGTCTTACATCTTCTACAAATGCTTCTTATACTGTTGATGAAATTCAAGAGATATTGAAGGAAACAAAACTGCAGGCATACAAGGTAAAAAAGAACATTATGGGCTTGGTAATAACAGGAGAAAAGATCGCATAAATGAGTTGTTTGGTTTGGGCTTCCAGCCTTGCCTAAATTCGCCCACGGTGACTTCGGATATTCGCAAGAGGTTATATGAAATTCAGAATTTTGCTTTGAAGAAAGTAAAACTATGAAAAGGGTAAAAGAAAAATTGATGATTCAGGGCTTCAATCAATTTGGAGGCAAGCATTGTCAGACGGCTGCGTTAAAGAATATATTAGGCTATCATGGATTACATCTATCTGAGGAAATGCTTTTGGGTCTGGGAGGGGGGATTGGATTTATTTACTGGTATATGAAGCTAATGCCATCCCCATTTATAGGTACTCGATATGGGAAAGTTGATGAGTTCTTATTGAATATCTGCAGGCGAATTGGTACTGAAGGAAGCATTTTCCAAACTACCAGTATTACAAAAGGATATGAGAAACTGAAGAAACTGCTTCGGGAAGATGAACCGGCATATGTATTTGTAGATATGGCCTACCTTCCTTACATGGCTCTTCCAGAGACAGCTCATTTTGGTGGTCATACTGTTGTTATCTTTGGCTTGGATGAAGAGGAAGATAAGGTATACATCTCTGACCGCGGGGAAAATGCAGTAACTGCCAGCATAGAAGATTTGAAGAAGGCCCGTGGTTCAAAATTTCCTCCATTTCCTACCAAGAACAAGATGTTAGAAATAAAATACCCTTCAAAAATTAGAAACTTGGAAGGAGGGATCAGAGAGGGAATAAGAGAATGCTGCACAAATATGTTAAAACCACCGATAAAAAATATTGGGCTAAAAGGAATGAAGAAATGGGCAGGCATTGTACCAAAGTGGCCCAGGCAGTTTAACCGCCTAAATTTGTTTGGGTGTCTTTTTAACACGTTTATTTACATTGAGATAGGTGGTACTGGTGGTAGTGCTTTTCGCCCAATGTATGCCAAGTTTCTTGAGGAGGCGAGCTCTATCATAAATAAGCCTGCCCTTAATGATGTGGCCAGACTCCTTAGAGAATCAGGAAAAGTTTGGAGTGGGATTGCAACAGCTGCTCTTCCTGATTCATGGCCTACACTCAAAAGAATAAGGGAATTATCTATCGAGAAGAATAGAATTTTCGAGGAACAAAAACCAAGGGCTTTAGACAAAATCAAAAAAATCAATGTTCAGTTGGATGGTTTAATGAAAAAAGCAGAGGAGGATTTGCAAGAAAAGGATCTCACACTGTTATTAGCCGATTTGCAGGAAAAGATTTCAGAATGCTATGAGATAGAGAAAAAAGCATTCGAAAGATTAAATGAAATTGTTGAATGAAGGGACATATAAAAATGCAAACTAAAAACTTTGACGGGTTCGAAACTCGGGTGAACGAAGATTATGAGTCTAAGGGAGAAATTGATTAATGTCTTCTACAAGGCGGCCACGGGTACCAGCAAGATTAGAGCTCTCCTCACACCTGTTGGGTTGGTCTTCTTTTTTACCGTCATAGTGCTACTTATTGTTGTTTCTCTTCAAGTGGATAAATTTCTAGATTTCCCCAAACCTCTTTCCCCACCATTGAATATGGTTGTCTCTGTGCCTATTCTTGCTATAGGGCTGTTCTTGGACCTATGGTCAATCCTCCAATTTATCAAAGTAAAGGGAACACCCGTGCCTTTCAATCCACCACCTAGGCTGGTTACTACTGGTCCTTATGCTAACGTTAGAAATCCCATGCTCAGCGGTGTATTTATCCTGCTGTTTGGACTCGGTGTTTTATTCCAATCAATTTCTCTTGTTTTTATATTTACCCCGGTTTTTATTCTGCTTAATGTGTTGGAACTGAAGGCAGTTGAAGAGCCAGAGCTAGAAAAACGCCTTGGTAAAGAATATGTTGAGTACAGGAAAAGGGTGCCTATGTTTATTCCATCCTTGAGGGCGAGAGCTAAAAAGAGGTTTACAAAATGAGAAGGATAGCCGATCTCCTAATAGACCATACACACTGTGGGCTTACCCCTTTACCCTTGAGGAGATTGTTAGGTCTTAAGAGGACATTCGAATGAGCACCTACATCTTAATGAAGATACTCGAATCCGCGCCAAGTAGGTATGACAAGGGGATTCGCATTCTCACGCTGGGTAGACTGGATAAGGCTTATGATCGCTTAGCATCTCATATAAAAAAGGGCCAAAAGGTGATCGATCTTGGCTGCGGGACAGGTGCATTAACATTGAGGGCTGCTCAGAAAGATGCAAAAGTGAAAGGAATCGATATCAGCCCTCAAATGCTAGCAATCGCAGAGAAGCGGGCAAGTGAGGCAGGTCTTACACAAAATATTAAGTTTTATGAAATGGGGGTTGCCGAGCTTGGAAGCGAGAAGTCGGAAAGCTACAATGTCGTGGTGAGCGGTCTTTGTTTTTCTGAGTTGAGTGAAGACGAGTTAATCTATGCCTTGAAAGAGATAAAGAGAATATTGAAGCTGGGAGGTCTTCTGCTGGTTGCGGATGAGGTAAGACCCAAAAGCCTAGCAAAAAGGATGCTTAATTGGCTTATAAGATTTCCTCTTGTAATAATTACTTACCTTATTAGTCAAACTAGTACAAAAGCCGTAAAAAATTTGCCAGAAAAGATAAAAGGAGCAGGCTTGCTAACAGACTCACTCAGACTAAATAAAATGGAGAATTTTATCGAGCTGGTTGCAAGGAAGCCCAAAGGGGGAGAGGAATGAGCCTTTTCAAGTATGTTATTGTCAATGTCCTTGAAACCTTGCTCAGGGTTTTTCCTTTGCCTTGCGAAACGGGTTTGATTAAGATAGGGCATCCAGACTCCAGTTCACCCGTTTTCCTGACCTGCAATTATCATCTGACCGTAGAAAGAGTAAAGAGAGCACTAAAGGGGATAGATTGTTATCTTCTTGCTGCTAATAGCAGGGGAATAAATGTATGGTGTGCTGCTGCAGGTGGTCATTTTACAAATCACGACGTTATTTCAGTCCTGAAAACCAGCGGGATTGAAGAGCTTGTGGAGCACAGAAATGTGATACTTCCTCAGCTTGCTGCCACAGGTATTGAATCAAAGGTCGTACATGAAAAAACGGGTTGGAAGATAATCTGGGGACCAGTTTATGCAAAAGATATTCCTGCTCTCTTGAAAAATAAGCTCAAGAAAACTTTCGAAATGCGGGAAGTCGAGTTTCCTTGGGTCCAGCGTATTGAGGTGGCTGCTAGTTGGGCATTTCCGATTTCAATTATCTTAGCTCTCATTATAGCTCTTCTTTGGCGCGAAGCTATCCTTCCTCTCATTTTCCTGGTTTGGGGGTTATCTTTCTTAATCTTCGCGTCTTTTCCTCTTTACAGCCACTGGTTAAGTTCTGAAGGGAAAAGAGTCGGCTTTATTTTCTTCGATTTTGGGCGAGGAGGATTTCAACTAATTCTGTGGGGTGTTCTCATACTTGGTCTTGTCGGTTATAACATTTTACTTGGTGATTTTACCTGGGGGTTTATTTTTCGGTGGAGTTTTATTTCATTTGTTGTTGCTCTCCTGTTAAGCATTGATTTAATGGGGAGCACCCCTGTTTATAAGAGCGGTTTGCATGAAGAGAGACTACTAAGGGTCATTATCGATAAGAAGAGATGTAAAGGTGCTGGTTTTTGCGAGCGGGTTTGTCCAAGGAATTGTTATAAAGTGAATAGATCTCGGCATGTTGCAACAATGCTGAGGTCAGAACGCTGCATCCAATGCGGTGCCTGCATCGTTCAGTGTTCCTTCGATGCTTTGCATTTTGAGAGTCCTAAAGGCGAAATAATAGCCCCGGAAACAGTTAGAAAATTTAAATTGAACCTTATGGGTAAACGGCTTGTGAAGATGGGCGACAAATGATAGTGAATTATCATTTGCCCAAAACCTAGCCTAACATTATACGACAGCG
>JBHIEA010000002.1:0-31550 GCA_046760365.1 bacterium | reverse complement strand
GATTCTTTTAGATACTCAGCTTGTAATTAGAGAATCCTGTAGAGAGTATAAAGCTTAAGAAGAGATATATGAGGTATCAAGAGCCTGGAAGAAGCGGGATCAAGCTGAGTGAGATAGTTACGACGGCTGAGGCATTGGCGGGGGCTGGGGCCCTACCAATGATGAAGGAGCTGTTCGGGCTTTAAAGCGAGCCATCGAAGATAGAACCTTTTTTATTAAGAGGATAAAGGCTGGAAATTAGAGCCGAAAGGGGGTGAGAAAACGGGCAGGTTATCCAGCTTGGGGTAAGAGAAAGTTCTCCAGGGAAGTGTCAGATAATTAGTTTCTCTTGATGAGAGCTTGCAGGGAAATTTCAACCATGCTAAAATAACGAAAGGAGAAAAAATGTTTACTAAACCGAAAGAAAAGGTGCGGAGGATAATAGGGAGAAAAGGAGCCCTGAGAAACGTGGCTACTATAATCTTCATTGCGACATTGACAATTGTTATAGCTGCAGGATCTTATGTAAGTGCAGAGGAGAAAAGAATAATTCTTCCTCATCCATCAGGATGGGAGTCTTGGGCACCAGGACTGAGATTGGTTCCTGAATTCGAAAAAGCAAGTGGAATAAAAGTTGATATGAGACTGATGCCCTGGGGCGAATTTGACCGAAGGCAGGTTATGGAAGCGGTTAATGAAACGGGGGTGTACGATGTTTATACCTGTTATGATGCCGCTTCTTGGGCTGAGGCTCGTGCCCATATGATGATCTTGGAGGATTATATAAAAAGGGATTACGGCAGTATCGAAGCTTTCGAGGCGACGCTATTAAGTCCAAATTACGAGTGGTCTTTGAAGTACCAAGGACACTACATCTACGT
Source organism: bacterium (assembly GCA_046760365.1). GTDB lineage: Bacteria > Aerophobota > Aerophobia > Aerophobales > AE-B3A > AE-B3B. The sequence continues at coordinate 30,690 of JBHIEA010000002.1, read as the reverse complement.
TCCCATGCATGCTAACGAGCAGTTTCTGGTGTATCGGAAAGAACTATTTGAAGACGCTTCTAATAGGGCCAAATTCAAGGAAAAATATGGGAGAGAACTCACCGTACCCAAGACCCTAAAAGAACTGCACGAAGTAGCCTCATTTTTCAATGATCCACCCAACCTATACGGCTTCACTATCAATGCTGGATATCCTGACTGGCCCGTCACTCACCTGTTCTTCGACTCGGGGGGCGAATATTTCGATGATGGACTGAGATTTGTACCCGCAATTGATGCAGAACAACGTGAGCTACTCAAAACCATAATGAAATTCTACTGGGATGGATTCCATACCTACAGATATATCAACCTGGATTCACTGAAGGCTCTAACCGGAGGTGTGTATGATTTCTTTGTAGGTGGATACGCTGCCATGGGCTTTGGATGGTTTGGAGATTATTGGGGAAGAGAAAAACCAGGACTGCATGCCCCCGTTTATAGAGAGAGATTAGGCGCGGTGGGAGGTGCGATGATGCCCAGTCTGGACGGGATTCATAGGGGTTCCGGATTTGGAGGCGTCTGGGTTCACGGAATTCCCAAAGGAGCAAAAAATCCTGATTGGTCGTGGGAATATATCAAATGGGCCATAGGGGAAGAAGCACAAATGGCCTGCGCAGGAGGCCAGGTTCCACCCTTTAAAGACATTGCAGAAAAAGCTACCAAGACTCCCCTACCATTCGCCCCCGACACCATGTTAGTCGATGCAGCCTGGATGAAAGCTGAATCGCTGAGTCACTTCTACAATATAGCAAAAGGTAAGATGTATCCACAGGAATCAGATGCCATCAACAGTAGGTGGAGAGAACTATTGAGTGCTTATTTTGCCCAGGAGATAAATGCTGATCAGGCCATAGATAAATTCAACGAATACTGGGAAGCAAAGAAGAAAGAACTGGGGATTCCCTAAACTCTTCTAAAACTGGACCAAATGGGCTAAAAGCTACAGGTGTCTGGTAGGAAAGCGATCGGAAAATCTTTGCCGGGGAGGAGGTTCTTCGAAGTCTCCTTCCCCGGTGGAGAGGTTTGATTATATCACTAGGGGAACATTCCGCTCTAGTACCATCTTATCTTGCCCAAGATAGGTAAGCTTTAAGGAAGGTTAAATTTTATGAGCAAAAGCGTCGTACGTAATCAGGAATTGCTCTTTCATCTGGGGGTTTTTGTTTTTGTTATTTTATTTTTCATCTATCCAATGTATTCCATAATTAGATATTCATTCTTGAGGGCTTCGCCGGAAATTCCGGTAAACCAATGGAACTTCGTAGGGTTTCGGAATTATAGAATGATTGCCATAGAAGGACACTTAGGAGCTGCCATTTACAAGACAATTGTTTATGCAGTAGTGGGAAGTGCTGTTCCTATGATTTTGGCAATGCTGTTTGCCTTGTTGGTTAATTCTTTTGCTCCAGGATTTAGAAAAATCGTCAACAGTATTTTGATAATTCCTATGCTAATCCTCCCCGTTGCCGCAGGTATTGCCTGGAGTTTCTTTTTAAGCGAACATTATGGATGGTTTAATTTTTTCATTTCCAAATTGGGTTTTAAAGCGAAGCCATGGCTCATGACCCGCCATTCGCTATGGTTTGTGATTTTAACCGATATCTGGGGGTGGACTCCTTGGTGTTATATAATTTTACTGGCAGCTCTACAACAGGTACCCCCTCTCATTCTAGATGCCGCCAGTATCGATGGAGCAACCGGCCTCAATAGGTTTAGGTATGTAATATTTCCAGTGATAAAAAGAGTTTTTCTCGTTGTATTTACCTTGAAGCTAATCGATACCTATAAAGCATTTGACTATCTCTGGGTGATGACGGGGGGCGGACCGGGTAAGGCTTCGACAACTCTAAATATAGCAGCTTATAAACAGCTCATGTATTATCGAGATCTGGGAGCCGCGAGTGCTTACGGGGTCATCTCCATAGTTTTTCCCATAGTTGCGACCTTAACGCTTTTGGCATTTACGGCGAGGCAAGATTAGATGCGATATTTAAAGCTCGGATTAAAATTAGTTGCCCTGATTATCATAATTTCGTGGACGTTGATTCCCATCGTATGGTTTTTTATGATGTCTTTTACCACCTATGGGGGCCTACCCAGAGGAATCGCGCTGCCGAGAATTCTAACTCTGGATAGCTATAAAGCTGCCACAACCGGAATTTATTCGGTCTTACCTGGCATTAAGGATTCATTCATTTTTTCTTCGGTGTGCATCCTATTGGTCTTACTTACTTGCTTCGCCTCATCCTACGCTTGTTCCAGACTCAGGGGAACTCATAGTACCATAATTCATTACTTCCTGGTGGTCATCAGAGGGATTCCCTACGTAGGGATTGGTATTCCCTATTTTATTATGTTTAAAGATTGGGGACTGGTGGACACGGTTTGGGCTCCTGCTTTTGGTTTAACCACCATAGCTTTACCCATGAATATCTGGATACTCACTCAGTTCATCAACGGGATTCCCAGGGAGTTTGAAGAAGCAGCCGCCATCGATGGGGCTTCATTTTTTGACAAATTCTTCAGAATAATGCTTCCTTTGATGCTACCGGGAGTCTTCACTATTCTTATTTTGACCTTTTTCGGCTCTTATAATCATTATGTTCTTTGTTTAATGTTGTCGCGAGGAACATTTTCTCCGGTTTCCGTCAAAGTAGCTGGCTTTGCCACCGAACTTACAGTGAGATGGCCCGAAATGTCTTCGGCCGCTATGGTCGGTGTAATCCCCATGATAATAACCTTCGTTATTTTCGGAAAATATCTCTTGAGAGGTTTTGCATCTTTAGCCGCACGATAATTTCTGTCCATTCTACTTTTATAGCGTCTTTTCCTTAAACAAAAATAAAACCCGACTCTTGGCAATTTAGAGCTTTGTTGACCCAGGAGTCTAATACGCTAATAGCAAAACTTGGATTGATATAAAAAGAAACTCAGTCAAGTTCAGATTTTTAATATTATCGCCTTTAGGAAGGAGGAAAATTTAATGGAAGCCAGAGTTAATGAGATGAAGCACGGTAGAGATGTCATTGATTTATGTGATAAGCCCTGGAGCCTCTGGTGTGACAAAAAGGCACCTTGGAAGGATGATGCTTTGTATCTTCCGGGAGAATTTGAGTTAAAATCTCTTCCGGTCAATCCTCCTACAATTGGTTGGGAGAGGATGTATCGCAAAGAAGGGATTGAAGAGGACGTTAAAGAGGTGAGCCTTCCCACTACAGTGGAGGAGCACTTCTGGGGAAAATATTCTTATCGTAAGTATAATCAAACAGAATATTTCTTTGCCCACAATGATCCGCAAGTGAAAAACGGTATCTATCAAGGGGTTTCTTGGTGGTGGCGTAAGATATTTATTCCAAAGACGTGGAAAGGCAAGAATTTGCGGATAAAGTTTCCTGGAGCCAGGCTGCGGGCGGAAGTTTACCTTAATGAGCAGCTGGTAGGATACAACATCATTGCTGAGACCCCCTTTGAGGTAGATATAATCGACGCAGCCCAATATGGTGAGCCCAACTGGCTTGCCGTTCGCATCACCAATCCGGGGGGACGATTGGATTGGCCAGATTTTGACTTGGAAGACCTTGGAGTTTCACCTCTTCGATGGGGAGATTATGAGCTTCCTTTAAGTCATGGTTTTGGTGGGTTAGATGCCGGAATCAAGTTAACAGCCACTGATCTGGTTTGGGTAGAGGATATCTTCATTAAAAATAAGCCTCAGATTAGAGAGATTACTCTTCAGATTACTATTAGGAATGCCTTAAGAGAAACCCTTAAAGGGAATTTAACTATTTCTATTTTTCCAAAGAATCACCCTGAAAATATTGAGTGGAAGCATACTGCTAAGGGGATAAATCTTAAACCAGGAAAAGCGGTGCTTTCCTATCCAGCTAGTATGCCTGAGGCTAAAGTATGGGACTTAGAAAATCCCAATCTTTATACTACTCGCGTTGAATTGAATATCAGAAGGGGAGAGATTGTAGATACAAAAGAGCAGAATTTTGGATTCCGTTGGTTTGAAGTGAGGGGTCTAGGGAAAGATGCGAAACTTTACCTGAATGGTAAGAGGATTGTACTGAGGTCAGCTATTAGCTGGGGTTTTTGGTCTCTTAATGGTTTATTTCCCACTGAGGAGCTTGCAGAAAAAGAGGTAAGGGTAGCCAAAGATTTAGGGCTAAATATGCTCAGCTTCCATCGCAATATTGGCAGGTCGCAGGTTCTCCAAAAGCATGATGAAATGGGCCTTTTGAGATATGAGGAACCCGGAGCCGGCTGTTTTTCCTGGAGCAACCATGAATTTGCGCGAAGATACGAGAAGAAAAAAATTCGCCGGATGGTCTTGAGAGACCGAAGTCACCCTTCCTTGGTGATATATTGTATTCAAAATGAGCAGGTAAAGGTTCCTCCCGATAACCCTTATGTTAAGGAGATTATGGACCTGGTTCATAAGCTAGATCCTACAAGAATACTTCTCCTCAAATCTGCCTGGTCAGGAACTCCTCCAGAAAAGCTTGGGCCCGAATACGGTCAGGGAATGTCTTTTTTTCTCCCTTACGATGATACTTACTATCACGATGATGGTACCGGCTGGTGCGGTTGGTACGATCAGCACACTGTGGGTGGACCTGGTATCTATAGGGATGGTCTCTACAGAAATCCCCAGGATTTCTCCCACCGCAGTGATAATAAGGGAGAGATAGTGTTTTGGGGGGAGGTACTGGGAGTTGGAACACCGGATAATCTTGAAGCTATCCATAAGTTTTATCAGGAAAATCCCAAGACTGGAGGCTATAACAAGCTTGATCATCTAGAGTGGCATACAGCTTATGATCAGTTCTTGGAGGAGAAAAACTTTAGAAAAGCCTTCCCCACAGTGGGTGATTTAACCACCAGCATAGGCAATAAGTCTTATTACTTCTGGGGAAGAATCATAGAGAATATTCGAGTCTGTAACTTAAATGATGGAATGGCTATCAGTGGTTGGGAAAGCACAACTATTGAGAATCACTCAGGACTGGTGGATGTCTTTCGTAATTTCAAGGGAGACCCAGAGCTTGTAAGGTATTACACCCGCCCTTTACATCTGGCTATTAAATCCCGTAATCTTGTCTTAGAGAAGGACAGGCCCTTAACCAGTGACATTTATATTGTAAATGAGGTTGGTCTCAATGGCCCCTGCAGCTTAGAATTTAAGGTCATCGATCCTGAGGGAAAAGTTCTCTATGAAAGAAGTTGGAAAGTAAAAGTAGAAGGTGATGATACCTTTGGAGAGCTTCTCAAAGAAGGTATAATAACTGATTGTTATAGCTTACCAGGTTATTACACTCTGGAAGCTTCTTTAAAAGTAGGAGGTAGGGAAAAGGTAGAAGGAAGGGAAAAAATCTTTGTTATTGATTGGTCCTCACCTCACCTTACAGAAAATGGTGCTATCCTGGAATCAGGTAATTCCGTTGGTAAATTCTTGCGCGAAAAAAAGAATTTGAATCTCCCAAATTATTCATCTAAACTAAAAGCATTGGATTATATCTTGGTGGGAGATAAAAGTCCCGGAGCCGTTAAAGCAGAAAAAGAACTTCTTGACCGTGTGGCAAAAGATGGCACTACCTTAATTCTTATCGCCAATGACCGGCAAATAGCTCAAGGCTGGGCCAACGCTTTAGCCAAAGAAAATGTGGTAGAATTTAAAGGAATGGTCGGGCCTGCTCGTGCTTCCTGGATGGGAAGCTGGCATGTGGTCAAAGAACATCCCCTTTTTGAATCCTTACCTGTCAATACCGCTTTTAATTGGGAGTACCAGGCCGATGTGCGTGGTTCAGGCGAGTTTTTCACGGATGCTGATGTGTATGGGGCAGACGGAATGCTTCTGGAAGGAAAGAATGTGGAATACGTGGTTGGTTACTCTCGTGGCCATGACCGGCGACTTGGGGCAGCTGTGGCGGTAATCTCCTATGGGAAAGGTAAAATCATATTAAGTAGCATTGCCGGTCTCTATGATGCACTGACTGATTCAAACCCTGCCTTACATAGAGCAGTTGCTCGCAGATTACTGTGCAATTTCATTCGATTCTCTTAATTTAGTGAGAACCCCTAACCTGAAGGCATTAAAGTTCGAAACTTTTCTCCCTCAGGGTGTATCCGGGGAAGGTCGTCTCTGTAGGATCGCCCACCTTGAATGACAACCTGCCTTCTCCCAGGGTAAGTTGTGTACACCGAGGCTGTCTGACAGGAATTCCCTAAACTAGAAGGGCAATAATTTACAGAAGCCGCAATTTTTGTATAATCTGTGAAGCAACTATTTTTGGAGTACTGCTAATCACTGTCCTGGAGCAATGGAGCTAATTTCTGAATTTGATGGAGCGTAAAAAGGCACCTGAATTTACGAGGAGGAATAGAGTGGATAAGCTAGAATTTGGCAAAACTGGGCTTTGGGTAAGTAGGGTGGCTATGGGTGGTATTCCCATCATGAGATTGGGCAAAAAAGAAGCCGTTAGGGTTGTGAAAAAGGTTTTGGATATGGGGATTAATTTTATAGATACCGCTACCGGCTATGCTGATAGTGAGGAAAAGATTGGGGAAGCACTCAAAGGAAAGAAAAGGGAAGATCTGGTTATTGCCTCTAAGTCACCCGCCCCGGATAAGAAGAGATTTTTAGAACATGTGGATTTGAGTTTGAAGCGAATGAGAACAGACTACATTGATATCTATCATCTGCACGGAGTAAACTCGGAGGAGAAGTTCAAGCAGGTTATGGGACCAGGGGGTGCCTATGAAGGACTGCAGGAGGCCATAGAAAGAGGAAAGGTTAGACATACCGCCTTCAGTTCTCACCATATGCCCGTGGCGAAAAAACTGATGCTAACAGATAAGTTTGAAGTCGTCCAAATTGGCCTCAACTTCATAGATACCGAGCCAGAGGCCGAAATAATCCCTCTGGCCAGGAGGCTAAATCTAGGTTTTATTTGTATGAAACCAATGGGAGGGGGTCTTCTGGGGGATGCCAATCTTGCCTTCCGTTATCTGGCACAGTTTCCCGGGATAGTCCCCGACCCTGGCATTGAAAAAATAGAGGAAATGGAAGAGATTGTAAAAATAGTGGAGAATCCTCGGCCTTTGACCGGAGAGGAGAAAAAAGAGATCCAGAAAATTCGAGAGGAGCTGGGTAAAGAATTTTGTCATCGCTGTGATTATTGCCAGCCTTGTCCTCAGGATATACCTATAAGCATGATTCTTGTCGTCAAGAGTGTCGTCCGACGGGTGCCCCTGCAGGCAGCTATTGAGTGGATGGCTCCAGCCATGGAGAAGGCTAGAGAATGCACCGAATGTGAGGAATGTATTGAACGCTGTCCTTATGATCTGGCCATCCCAGAATTGCTTAAGAAGAACATAATCTTCTGGGAGGACTATAAGAGGAGGCCGGTTAAGCCATCAAGGAGGGATCAATGAGGAGAAAAACCCGGGAGAATCTTCACTTTAACTCAAGGAACATATCCCCAAATGAAATATCGTAACTATGACCCGAAAAGGGACAAAACCACAGTCCATCGTATCTTGCGTGAGGTAGGCTGGCTGGAAAAGGGCAAGGAGGGGGCAGCCGACCTTCGTCTTGAGAGTGCTCGCGCTATTGTGGCCGACGTCGACAATGAAGCCGAGTGTCTGGTTACTGCTCTGCCTGGCACCATCCGTTATCTCAATGAGGAGTTGCCGTTTTCCGGTATCGCGGATGTCGCCACCAGCCGGATTGCGCGCAGGCAAGGGCTCGCCAAAGGATTAACCGCCGTCATGGTAGCCATTGAGGCTGCTGAGGGAGCATTAGTCTCTGGTTTGGGAATGTTCGAGCAGGGTTACTATAATCAACTTGGTTTTGGTACTGGCAGCTACGAGCATTTCATCGCCTTTGACCCCTCACAGCTGAATGTTGGGATTAAACCCCGTGTATCGCGCCGCATCACCACCAGGGATTGGGCGATGGTGCATGCTTCACGTCTTGCTCGCCTTCGCGGTCACGGCTCCTGCAATCTAAATCCGCCCGAGACTACGAGAATGGGAATGTTCTTCACTAAGAATGGATTTGGTCTTGGCTATTGCGATAGCCTGACTAATGAGCTCACGCATCACTTCTGGTGTGAAGCCGAGAACGTGGAACAAGGTCCTTACAGTATAAAATGGATGACCTTTCGAACTCCTCATCAGTTCCTGGAACTGATGGCACTTATTAGAAACCTCGGCGACCAGGTGCGGCTGGTGAAAATGCGTGAGCCACCGGGAATTCAACTTCAGGACCTCCTTGAGAAACCCTTCAAACAGTATGTAGTAACCGAGAAGTCCGAGTTTGAAAACGCTATCCACGCCCGAGCTTATTGGCAGGTAAGAATATGTGACTTGCCCGGGTGTATGGCGCGAACTAACCTTCCAGGGGATGAAGTGCGGTTCAATCTCAGACTAAGCGATCCCCTTGATTCTCTTTTGGACAAGAAAACACCGTGGCATGGGTCAGCCGGTAACTATGTGGTGACCCTGGGTCCTTCATCAAGTGCTGAGACGGGCACAGACAGGACTTTATCCACGCTCAGGGCCTCGGTAGCCTCCTTCACTCGGATGTGGCTGGGAGTGAGGCCAGCAACGGCTCTGGCGGTAACCGATCAGCTATCCGGACCCCAGGGACTTCTGGAAAAACTTGACTGGACCCTGCGGTTGCCTGACCCAAAATTTGACTGGGATTTTTGAAACCAACCCTCCACTATAATGGATCACTGGAGTGCCCCGCGTAAAAAATAAATGTCGAAAAATTAGGGCGCGAATATAGGGATAATATTAAAAGAGTTCCGATATTTTTCACAGTGTGGTAGAGTCATTTCGACACATGATTTGTTGACAGAAATGAAAGAGTAGGGGATCAGGAACATCCCGAGGAGGAGCTTTTTTGAAGATCGGCGGCCATTATGCTGAAACAATTATCTAAAGGACGTACTTTTATTTTGCTTTCCCTAGCTCACACTGTCAGTGGTTTGTGCTGGATAGTACCTCTTCTTTTACCTCTCATTAGAGAAGAACTTCATCTTACTTACACGCAAGGGGGTCTTCTTCTTACCTGCTACTTTATTGTTTTTTTAATCTTTGCTCTGCTTAGCGGGTACTTAGGAGATATGTATGAGGCGAGAAAAGTTCTCTCCTTTGGCTTCTTTGTCACGGCAGCTACATTTTCTCTCCTGATTATAAGCCAATCTTACCTTCAGATACTAGCTGTTCTTTGTCTTATAGCGGTTGGAGTGAGTGTTTTTTACCCAGTGGGAATGGCTTCGATCAGTCGGCGTTGGCAGAAAGGTCTTTTCTTTGGTCTTTTTGGAGCAGCAGGAGGCACGGGAGTTCTCATGGCAACTCTTTTATTTTCTCCCCTGGTAGTCTCCTTGGGGTGGCGCTTAACTGCTTTCGTTTTGGCTCTTCCGAGCCTCCCTCGTGGTTTAGCCTTCCTCACCTCTCGGGTGAGTCTGAAACCCGAAGACCCAACCAGTCAGCCAAAAATCACCTCTCCAGCCATAAAATCTCTTATCCTTTTCTATCTTGCTCGGGGAGCTCAGATGTTTGGAGGTACCGCGGTTATCTCTTTTATGCCCCTTTTTGCCGTAGATGTGGGAGGCCTACTACCCGAGAAAGCCTCTCTTTTCCTTATCTTCCTCTGGGCTGGAGGCGTACCAGCAGGGCTGGTATATGGGATACTTTCTGATGTCTGTTCTCCCTTGAGGATAATCTTAGTCCTCCTTTTGACTACTATACCCACAGTTTTTCTTGTCACCTTATCTCTTCCTCTTCTGGTTATCTTTCCTCTTCTTATAGCATTGGGTTTCTGCAGTGTGGGAGCCTGGGTTCCTCAAAATATATGGCTGGGCCGAGTTACCCCGGAGAGAACTCGAGGGAAGGTATTTGGAGGAATACTCAGTTTATTGGGTTTAGCTAACATCTCTTCACCGGTTTTCTTCGGGTTCCTTGCTGATACTTGGGGACTTGTTGCGATGTATCGGCTGGCTCTCCTCCCTATGATTATAGCAGCCGTGTTGTTGGGTAAACTGGTAAGAGAGGCTCATTAATTGCGATAATCCAATGCATAGGGTCGCTTCTTTCGTTAAATTACTCTCTTAATCTCAAAGAATGAGTTTGAATAGCAAGTTAAGGCTTATCTGTAGTGGCGAAAATATTTCTGACAAGCCACAATGATTGTTAGCTAAAATTGAAAAGTGGAGTAAATTTTAATTTTTGACTGACAATTTACATAACAGGCGCTTGACTAAGGAACAGATAAGTGCTAATAATAGCTAGTAAGGTGAGGTCTCTTTGGAAGAGAGAGTTAAGAATAAGGCCAAGAGGAGGTGAAAAGTTAGGTAGGCCGATTAGCCTAGTAAAAGGAGGTTTTCCAAAGAGATTGAAGCTTACCTTTAGTCAGGCTAAGAAATTAAGAGGAAGGAGGAATTATGAGGAACAAGTGGTTAATAACGATGGTAAGGTTGGTGCTAATTTTTGGGTTTATCTTAGCTCTGGGTTGTTATAAACCAGCATCCGCGTCAGGCCCTGAAAAGATAGTAGTTGGCCACCCCGTATGTCTTTCGGGAAAGTATGCCAAGGCAGGAGAACAGGCCTACGGGGGGATAAAAGCGATTGTTGAGTGGGTTAACCACGTCTACGGTGGGGTTGAGGTAGCCGGGAAAAAAGTCCCGCTGGAATACATTTATTACGATTGTGAATCAAAAAAGGAAGCTGTAACCAGCCTGTTAGAACGGCTAATGACCGTTGATAAAGTAGACTTTGTCCTGGCCCCCTACAGCTCAGGACTTACTCTAGCCGGAGCTCCTGTGGCGGAAAAATATGGCATGGTTTATATGGATCACGGTGGTGCTAGTGACCGGATCTTTCAGCAGGGATACGAGTACATAGTCCAGACAATCGGTCCGGCTACCAGATATCATGTGGGAACCCTCGACATGATTCGTAAGGTCGATCCCACAGCTAAAAAAGTCGCCCTGGTTTATGAGGATTCTGAGTTTGCCAGGATGACTCTTAAGGGAGCGGAAGAGCATGCTAAAAAGCTGGGTTTTGAAGTTGTATTTAAGAGGACCTATCCCAAGGGAGTAACCGACTTGACTCCTCTACTTTCTGACTTGAAAGCAGTTAAGCCAGAAATAGTAATTGGCGGAGGACATTATGAGGACGGTCAGCTTTTCTGCAAGCAGATGGCAGATTTGAATATAAATGTTAAAGCCTTATCGCTGGTAGCTTCCGCTACATTACCTGCCTACTATGAAGCTTTAGGGACTGCGGCTGAGGGAGTAATGGGTCCTTCGCACTGGGAATACGGGGTCACATATTCCGCTGAAGGAGCCAGGAAGGTTGGCTTAGACTGGATCGGTCCCGGTCAAGATGAATTTGTGAATCTGTTCAAGAAGGCTCTGGGAAAGGAAATGGTGCCCGATTATCATGCTGCTGAAGCTGGAGCGGCCATCTTGGCGCTAGTAAAAGCGATAGAGATGACCGATAGCCTTGATTCTAATAAGGTCAGAGCTGCCCTTGGCGAACTTGAGTTCATGTCGTTCTATGGAGGCTGGGATGTTGATGAGACAGGACTCCAGATAGGGCATTTGATGGTAGATATGCAGTGGCAAAATGGCAAGAGACTGATCGTTTGGCCTCCTGAAGCCAGGGTAGGAGAAGTCTGGTATCCCAAGCCTGGTTTCCCATAAATAGCTGCAGGAAAAAGAACCATCCTTGAATAAAGGTTAGAGGTTTCTCATAACCAAGATGAGAGGCGGATATAGATTGTATTCGATCCAGTAAGAGCACTGACCTTGTTAAAATCTCCTCCTCTGAGCCTATGGTATTAATAGCAGTCAACACAGGGGAGGAGATTCTTATATTTTAGCAAAGCTTTTCTGACAGCTAAGCAGGCTTAAGGAGTGAGATATGATCTGGGCCCTGTTGGCAGGAAATTTGATCCATGGGCTGGCTCTGGGATCTGTCTATGGCGTGGCCACCATGGGTTTGAGCCTGATATTTGGAGTCCTGAGGGTGATAAATGTGGGACACGGACCTTTTATCATGGTCGGAGCATTTATCACACTAGCCATAGTCACTGCGTGGGGCATAGCCCCAGTTGTGGCAATCCCTGTAGCATTGGTTATAGGTATGGCGTTGGGATTTGCCTTTTTTTATACCGTAATGCGGAGACTAATTAGAGCTCCCGAATTCACCTCCCTCTTGGCCACCTTTGCTATGGGCATTCTCTTGGAAGAAATTGCTAAGCTTGTTTTTGGCGCCGAGTTCAGAGGCTATAGCTGGCACGCAGGTAAGATAGACTTAGGGGTGACGGTGATGCCCATGAGCAAAGTGTATGCTTTCATTGGTAGTATAGTTGTAGCTCTGTTTGTTTACTTATGGTTTAGCAAAACGAAGACAGGAACTGCAGTGAGAGCAGTGATTGAGGACAGCGAAGGGGCGAGGGTATGTGGGGTTAATGTAGGCTGGATCTATGCTCTGAGCTTTGCTATTGCCATCGGCTTAACCGTGGTGAGCGGCGTTTTTCTTACTATGTTTATTCCAGTGGGCATTAACCCTTACATGGGCGGAGTCTACACCCTGAAGGCTTTCGTCATAGCCGTGCTGGGTGGTCTCACCTCCCCCTATGGTGCTTTTTTTGCTGGGTTGATATTTGGTCTCACAGAGAACGGTGCCTACGTTTTATTTGCGCAGATACCCGGAGTAGCGCCTTTTTCCTTGACAGTATCTTTAGCCTTTTGGATGCTGTTCCTGCTCCTTCTAGTGAAGCCTACTGGACTTTTGGGGGGTAAATGAAGATCAACATAGCTAAGTATTATCCATTAATTCCTGTCTATGTGGCATACCTCATCTTGTTTCTAGTCGGCTTCACTATGCCGGGGATGTGGCAGATGGTGGCATTACTTGCCTTTTATTGCGCTTTGGGGCAGTCTTGGAACATATTTATGGGGATGACGGGTTATGTAGATTTTGGCTATGTAACCTTTATAGCTTTGGGCACTTATGGAATGGCGTTAGGCATAACCGCCTTCGACCAAACTGGGCTTGGCATAGCTATAATATTCATAGGGCTCTTTCTTGGGTTGTTCCTGGCATCTTTGTCAGCGCTGCTTGAGGCGGGTATCGCTTTAAGACTTAGGGGGGCATATTTTGCCATTGCCTGTATAGGTATAAATGAGGGACTTAGGCATCTTATAGAGGGGGCAAGAATATGGGGCGGCTCCGAAGGTATGATATTTTGGAGAGAACTGAAAGAGACTCTGGGGAGGGAAACAGCCATCCAATTGACCACATTTTGGGCCGATGCCGCGGTGTTCATTATAGCCGCTGTAGCTGCTTTTATGAATGTGCTTTATATGAGGAGCAAAATTGGCTATGCTCTAACTGCCGTAAGGGAAGATGAGGACGCAGCCAAGGTCATGGGGATCAATACAACCAAGTACAAGACAATTGCTTTTTTAACCAGTGGCCTACTCGGGGCTTCGGTGGGAGCCATGGCCTGGGGGTTAAAGTTGACCCATGTATTCCCGTCCGATGTATTCGTAATACATTACACAGTAGAGTGTATAGTGGTGGTTATGCTTGGTGGCGCCGGCACCCTCCTTGGTCCCGTGGTGGGAGGACTCATCTACGGGCTCTCCAAGTATTGGCTCGCTATTATTTTACCTGGATTTCAACTGCTCATTTTTGCACCGGTCGTCATTAGCATTATTATTGCATTTCCAGAAGGCATTATTGGCGTGGTGAAGGAGAAAACCAAGGGTACACCATTAGAAAAGTACATCGTATAGGAGAGACTATGGCATTACTGAAAGTGGAAAATGTAACTAAGCAATTTGGTGGTTTGATAGCTGTAAATGGCATAAGTCTGGAAATCTCGGCCGGGGAGTTAATCGGCATGGTGGGTCCCAACGGTAGTGGGAAGACAACCCTCTACAACGTCATCAGCGGTGTTTACCCACCGGAAGAAGGGAGAGTTGTTTTTGAGGGCAAAGATATCACCAATCTGCCGGCATACACCAGAGCCCCTATGGGGATAGGCAGGACTTTTCAGATTCCAAGACCTTTTAGTTCGGCCACTGTCAGGGAGAATGTTGCCATTGGAGCTATGTTTGGCACGTTAAGTGGAAAAGTTAGTGTGGATGAATCTTTGGTAATAGCGGACCATTATCTTGAGCTTGTCGGTCTCGCTTCTCAAAAAGAAAAGGCTGCTGGAAAGCTAATTCCGGTGGAAAAAAAATTGATGGAAATTGCCCGTGCCCTGGCAATGAAGCCCAAGCTCCTCCTGATGGACGAAGCCATGGCCGGGATGCATCCCAAGGACATCGATAAAATGGTTAGATTCTTAAAGAAGATCAAGGAAGAGGAGAACATAGCAATCGTTTCCATGGTGGAACATATTATGCGTGCCGTGACCGGGTTTGCTGAGAGGGTGGTGGTGATGCACCGAGGCATAAAGTTGGTTGATGCGCCTACGGCCGAAGCTTTAAGCGATCCAAGAGTTATAGATGTATACCTGGGACGTCCGTCACGGGAGAGGAAAGATGCTGAAGGTTGAGAACCTTGAATCCGGATACGGACCAATGCAGGTGTTGTGGCAACCGAGCCTGGAGGTAAAAAAGGGGTCAATAACGGCTCTGCTGGGACCCAATGGGGCCGGGAAAACAACCATTCTCAGGACAATCCTGGGTACAGTGGAGCCCTGGGGTGGAAAAATTACCTATGAAGAGAAAGATGTTACCCATTTACCATCTCACAAAAAAGTGGACCTGGGCATCGTACTGGTTCCTGAAGGAAGGCATCTGTTCGTTAACATGAGTGCCCACGAGAATTTGACTATGGGAGCCTATCCCAAAAAGGCAACGAAATATGTTAGTGACGCTCTCGGGCTGGTATACTCTCTATTCCCTATCCTGAAAGAAAGGACCAACCAAAGGGCTGGGTCGTTGAGTGGTGGAGAACAGCAGATGCTGACCATAGCTCGGGGATTGATGACCAGACCAAAACTGATAATGCTTGATGAGCCAAGCCAAGGCTTGGCTCCAAAGCTTGTCGGCGAGGTTTTTGATACTATTCAGAGAATGAGAAATGAGATAGGCCTGACAATACTCCTCGTGGAGCAGAACGTTGAAGCGTCTCTTATCCTCTCAGATTACGTTTACATCCTGCACGAAGGTAGGGTAAAAGCAGAAGGGAATGCTAAGAAAATAAAGGGGTCACGTGATGTAAGAGAGGCTTATCTCGGCATTTAATGGGAGGAATAGATCTATTGGAAAGTGTCTATTCCTGTTCGGCGGCGCCCGCTCGGCTGTAAGCTGCACCATTTTCGGCTGGATCACCTACATCCTTCAAATCTACAAAATTTACGCTTGCCTCCTTTGTCGTGCCCCAAGAGTTATTCTAATTCCTCTCAATCTGTGCCCGCTGCGACAAGTGCGAAAAGCCCTTCGGCACCATGGACACGCAATAACTGGCCTTGCTGGACATGGGTGGGGTGCTTACCTTTGTTGGGGGATAGGCATTGACCTAGAGGGATCAATCATGGGGAATTCGAAGTTTTGTCAAGTGAGAGCGGAGGATCAGACTTTTTGCCTTCACTTAGGGGAGATTTTGACCGATGAGATTATTTAGATTGGGCAACCGATTTTTTATCGGGCCAATTTTAGGGATAATTCTTTTGTTCTCTACCACGGGAAGCTTAGCAGGTGATGATCCTTTAAAAGAGGCTTATTTTTACCGTAAACTGGAAGATAACGAGGTTCAGTGCCTGGTGTGTCCCCGAAAATGTTTCATCGTGGAAGGAGCCAGAGGAGTTTGTCGCAACCGAGAAAACCGGGGAGGAACCCTTTATGCCTTAACCTACGGAAGGCCCTGTGCTATATCAGTGGAGCCCATCGAGAAAGCCCCATTTTTTCACTTTATCCCCGGGCACAAGCGTCTGTGTGTAGCTACCGTGGGCTGTAATTTGCGCTGTAAATACTGCCAGAACTGGCATATTTCACAGAAGCGGGTAGAGGAGGTAAGCCATTATGATTTATCTCCAGAAGAGATTGTCAAAATAGCCAAAAAGGAAGGGGTAGAGTCCATTTGCTTTACCTTTAGCGAACCTACTGCTTTTTATGAATATATGTATGATATTGCCAAATTAGCTAAAGAAAATGGACTTATGACCTCCATGGTTTCTAACGGCTTTATCAATCCAGAGCCTCTAAAACAGCTGATTGAGGTTATGGATGCGGTGAAGATTGACCTCAAAGGCTTTTCGGAAGACTTTTATGAGGAGATCTGTTTTGGAAGGCTTGAGCCGGTGCTGAATAGCTTGAGGATTTTAAAGGAGGAGGGAACATGGCTGGAAATCGTCAATTTAGTGGTCCCTCCCTTTAATGACGATGCCAACGAGATCAAAAAGATGTGCCAATGGATTAAGAAAAACTTAGGAGACGAAGTGCCTTTGCATTTCATCCGTTTTTTCCCCAGGTATAAATTAACCGACCTACCAGCCACACCGGTTGAAACCTTGGAGAAGGCCATCGAAATTGCCCGAGAGGTGGGGTTTAAATATGTCTACATTGGCAATGTCTTGGGCCACAAATACAATTTTACTTATTGCCCTAAATGCGGAAGGTGCTTGATGAAACGAATGGGTTTTTTCCTGTTGGACAATAACATTGTGAACGGCAGTTGCAAATCCTGCGCCGAGAAAATTGCCGGCGTCTGGGGTGGCAATTTTGAGAAAAAGTAGGGGAGAGGAGCAACGTTGAAAGGTGTGAGGAGGAAATTTTGGATCCTGCCAATTGTGCTCATAATACCGGCCTTGCTATATATTCTAAGATATTCCCCCAGTACTTCATACACCACAACTTCGGCCTCCCCGACCATAACAAAGCAGCCTTTCTTGAGGGAAGCCATGTTCTATAAAGTCTTAGCTGGCGACGAAATTCAATGCCAGATGTGTTTCAGGAAATGCATAATTCCTGAAGGCAGAAGGGGCGCTTGCAGAAACAGACAAAACCATAAAGGGAAATTATACAGTGTTGTTTACGCCCGACCCTCCGCAGTGCATGTAGACCCGGTAGAGAAAGAGCCGCAGTACCATTTTTTGCCAGGCTCCGAAATCCTGTGCATAGGCACTGCGGGGTGTAATTTCCGGTGCCGCCATTGCCACAATTGGCACCTTTCTCAGCGTTCCATTGAAGAGATGGCATATGTGTATGACCTTATGCCTGAGAAGGCGGTAGAACTCGCCCTAAAGAGAAAAGTTCCCACCATGTCCTTTACCTATAATGAGCCCACCTCTTTCTATGAGTATATGTACGATATTGCTAAACTGGCCAAGGAAAAAGACGTGAGGATTATCTGGCACTCTAATGGAGCGCTTAATCCTGCTCCTTTAAAGGAACTTCTTAAATACACCGATGGGGTGACTATAGACCTGAAGGGTTTCTCTCAAAGAGCCTATGACAACTCCTCCGCAGAGCTCCAGCCCGTGCTACGCACCCTAAAGATTATCAAGAAAGAGGGCAAATGGCTGGAGATCGTGAATCTCATCATTCCCACTATAAACGATGACGAGCAGGAAATCAGGAAGATGTGTGGCTGGATTAAGGAAAATTTGGGAGTGGATGTCCCGCTCCACTTTTCCAGATTTTTCCCGTCCTACAAATTGACCCAGCTACCACCCACGGCGATCTCCACCCTGGAAAAGGCTTATGAGATTGCCAGAGAGGTGGGCTTAAATTACGTAAGCATCGGCAACGTCCCCGGCCATAAGCATAATTCCACTTTCTGTCCAAAATGCGGGAAAAAATTAATTCATCGCGTTCACTTTACAGTATTCAGCAATAATATAGAAGATGGCAAGTGTAGATTCTGCGGACAGAAAATCCCTGGCATTTGGAAGTAGAGACCCTGAGCCCTTTGCCGAGCCTAGCGAGCATATCTTGTTCATAAGAAGACGTTTCGTAGCTGCGGTACTTGCGCTGGGATTTAGTGGTATGGTAGCACAGGTGCTGCTCTTGCGAGAAATACTGGTGATCTTTCATGGAAATGAGTTAACCATCGGCATTATTCTGGGCAACTGGCTGGTTCTGGAGGCGATAGGCTCGTTTTTCTTAGGTAAACAGATTGAGAAAATCAGGCCAAAACTCGAGGCCTTTGTGGCGGTTCAACTCCTTGTCTCAGCTTTTTTCCCCTCAATGATCTACCTTACCCGAATTTTCAAGGGAGCTATGGGGTTCCCGGTTGGTGAGGGTTTGGGTCTGCTGCCCATTTTTTATTCCTCATTTTTAATACTCCTACCGGTTAGTAGTCTTCATGGAGCAGCATTCACCTTCACCTGTAAAATACAATCCGAGATTCTTAAAAAAAGAGCAGCTTCCATTGGGAGAGTCTACGTCTATGAAACCCTGGGAGTCCTTATGGGTGGGGTTGCCTTTACTTATCTTTTGATCCCTTATTTTCATTCCTTCGAGATTTCCCTGGGGCTTGGATTGTTGAATAGCGTTGTTTGCCTGGGTTTACTGGGCAGGTTTTGGCGGCGGCAACGACAGGGAAGCTTCAAGAAATTTTTAGGTGGTGCCTCGGGAGTATTTTTAGTAATATTTTTGCTCTCCCTTATCACTCCAGCAGCAGATAAATTACACCATCTCTCCATAAGTGAGCAATGGAAGGTCGGAAAAGTAGAGTATTACCAGAACTCCATTTACGGGAACATAGTGGCGGTAAAGAAAGGTGAGCAATACACCTTCTTTTTCGATGGTATCCCCATTATTACCGCTCCTCTTCCGGATGTAACCAAGAGCGAGGATCTCGTTCATCTGTCTTTACTTTCCCATCCGGAGCCCCGCGAGATCTTAATTATCAGCGGCGGGGCTGGCGGAGTCATACGCGAGATCTTGAAACACCAAATAAAGAGAGTCGATTATGCTGAACTTGACCCGGTGCTCCTGCAGGCCGTCCAGAAATTTCCCACTCCTCTTACAGAAACCGAATTAAGCCACCCCCGAGTAAACATCAAATATGTAGATGGTAGATATTTCGTCAAAAAAACTCATCATAAGTACGATATAGTCCTCATAGGTATATCCGAACTTTCCAATCTTCAGGTGAATAGATTAGCAACCCAGGAATTCTTCATGATGGTGAGAGACGTCCTGAAAGAAAAAGGGATCTTAGTCATTACCTCACCTGGCTCTTTAACCTATCTAAATGAGGAGCTGATAAATCTTAATCTCTCAATTCTCAATACCCTTAAGAGGGTTTATCCTTCGGTGAAGATAATCCCCGGGGATTTTAATCTTTTCCTGGCCTCCGTTTCCCCGCATATTCTTGAAGAGAACTCTTCCGTGCTTATAAAAGATTGGGAGAGCGTAAGCTTCAGACACTTTCTCTAACCCCTGAGTATATCCAGTATAGGTTGGACTCCCGATGGCTGGATTGGTTTTTGAATTCTTTAGGCCGGGGTAGAGAAGCTACTGCTGATAATGAAACCAAGATCAATAAAGATTTTCATCCCTTGGGTACCTTCTACAGCCTCGCCTTGTGGAATGCTCTTTTTTCCCCCTGGGGGCAACGACTATTTAGGTGGTTTGAGAGAATGAGCCTTCGCATCTTCTTTATAGCTTTAAGTATATTGGGTCTACTTTTTCTTTTGTTGGGATATAAAGATGTCAGGTTCAGAAAGGGAGTTATTCCCTTTGTCATTATCTCCACCGGTTTTGCCGGGATGATGTTTAGCTTGATCTTGATTTTTGCCTTCCAGGCACTTTACGGATACCTCTACCACTGGATAGGCCTTTTAACCAGCATTTTTATGGCGGGAGCAAGTGTCGGTGGGCTGCTTATGACCCGCTCATTGGAGAAGGTGAAAAAAGATCTTTTCTATCTTTCAAAACCGGAGGTCTCTATAATCATCCTCTCTCTTTTCTTGCCGGCTGTCCTCCTTTGGCCCGGTCCCTCCTTTGGCGAATTTTTCTCTCCCTCAATCTTTCTCACTTTGTGTTTTATCTCCGGGTTTTTGATCGGGGCAGAGTTTCCTTTGGCTAACAAAATACACCTGAGGGCCTCTCCTGATTTAAGTGGTACTGCAGGCATGCTTTACGCGGGCGACCTTGTAGGCGGCTGGCTCGGGGGCCTTATTGGGGGAGTGGGCCTTCTACTCATCCTGGGCCTATGGAAAACCTGTCTCATCATCGCTTACCTTAAAATAATCAGTTTAATTATACTCTTAGCTTTAGGAAAAAGAGGCCCATGAAAATAGTAAAGAGGAGCTTATGGTTAATTTGCCTCCTGGCCATAGCAGGCATTTTTCTTGCCTCAGGCTATGTTTGTGGCCGGCCCTCAAGAGAGCCTCTCTCTAATAAGATCTCAAAAAATACCTATGAGATTGGCCGCCTCTTGGTAGATGTGGAAAAAAGGAAGATCCACTTAACTGGCAGAGTTGTAAGGACGAAAGGCTGGGTACAGTTTCTTTTCTATGCCCCTGGTTACCTGTGGCTTAAGGAAGAATCTGCCATCATAATTGATGCTGATCTCTCCTCCCTGCAAACTGCCATGGCTCTTTTAGATTGGAAACTCTGGCAGCAGCTCTGGGAGAAAAGAAGTAGAGATGGGGATGTCAAAGTTAAGCTCAACTGGGAAAATGGAAACAGTGTCTTAGCACCCAAGTTACTCAAAAAAGCCGATGATACTGGTTTTTCTGACCTCATATTTGTTGGCTCTCCTTATTTTGATGAGGCAGTTTTAGGAGGCCGCTTCAGCGGGCCCTGTAGCCTCTGTCCTTTATTTACTTTAGAAGAAAGGGCTTTGCGAAAAGAGTTTATCCGGCCCTCCGGGAAGTCCGGCTATTTTCTTGATGAAGATTCTATGCCCCCTAAGGGAATCTCCCTTAAAATAACTATTGAATTGGGGAGAGAAAATTGATGGCTGAGATTATAGAGCTATTTCTCATTGGATTTACCTCATCTTTCTCAAGCTGTCTCATTTTTTGTTCCCCGCTTATTGTGGGATATATAGGGACCACCAGAAAGGGTTGGTCTTCCGGGGTTAAGGGAGCGTCTCTCATCTTAGCATTTCGGCTGGCCGGTTTCATAATTTTGGGCTTGCTCGCATCTCTGGTTGGAAGGCTCCTCTTGGCTTGGCTGATGGGAGCCCAAAGAATCTTATTTGCTCTGGGTGGGGCCTTAATCATATCCCTGGGAGTACTAATCATTGTTAGTCAAGAGCCCCGGAATCCTTTCTGTAAGACTATCGACAAAATCAGAAGAATTTCAACTCCCGGGGACCTTATTGTGCTTGGTCTTCTGATGGCGTTTTTGCCTTGTGCTCCTCATCTGGTTTTGCTCGGGTTTGTGGCCCTTAGTCAAGTTTCCATATTCCAGGGGATGGCTTTGGCCGGTGCCTTTGGGGTAGGAACTTCTATCTCTCCTTTGATACTGGGTGCGGTAAGTGGCGAGCTTTCCCAAATCACCTTCTCCAAAGGTTGGATAGGTATGGGATTTAGAATTTTCTGCGGTGGGCTGATAATAGCTGTAGGCTTACAATTGCTTGCAGGTGTACTATGGTAACAAAAAGCTGCCATTCCTCAATTTTCGGCATTTCTGAGAGTCGAATTTTTGTGGAATAAAAGAAAATAAAAGGATTTTATCAAGGTAAAATAGGATATGAAGCTAACCGTATTAGGATCTGGGGTTTTTAAGCCCCGGACAGTTAGATATCCCAGTGGACTGGCTTTGACTGTAGGCGCTAAAACAATCATCTTTGATGCCGGGAGTGGAACTTTTATGCGTTTGATAGAGGCAGGTATAGATTATGAGCAAATAGACTATATATTTATTACTCACCTGCACATAGACCATACTTCAGACTTACTGCAGTATTTGTGGGCCTACCATCTCGATAGACAAAAAGATCTACATTTATTCGGTCCAGCTGGACTTAAGAAATTTTATGAGCATCTCACTAAATTAGCCTCTCAATTTTCACACCTGAGCTTTGAAGTAAAAATAAAGGAAGTAGATGAAGGTGATGCTATTTCATTACCTTTTTGTGAGATTGATGCGATCAGGACACCCCATGTGGATGAGCTTGTCTCAATTTGTTACAAAGTAAAGGCAAACCAAAAGATATTCGGGTATTCCGGAGACACAGGCTACTCGGAAAAACTAATACAGTTTTTTAAAGGTGCCGAGGTTCTGGTTTTGGAGTGCACCACCTTAAACGAGCAACCAGTAAAAGGTCATCTTATCCCCAGAGAGTGCGCTGAAATCGCTAAAAAAGCGGAGGTCAAGAAATTGGTTTTAACCCACTTAGATTTGGATTTAGAAAAAGTGAAGGAGCAATGCTCAGGAAATTTTGGCGGTGAGATCATAGTAGCAGAAGATTTAATGCAAGTAGAAGTATGAAATCTTAATCCTAGTTTTTCGGGTATTTCCTCCACGAGATTTTGAGCGTTACATCTACATTGACCTCTTCTTAATTTAAATAACATTGCCTGGACTTACTCTTTGAAAATTACCACCAAAGAAAAGAGATGAAATGCTCCCCTCCCGGTTCCGATTCCGGGTGAAAGGGTAAGGTAACCGCCATTATGGAGAAAAAATATTTAAAAAGATTCATGGGGAAAGAAATGAGGTCCAAAATTGCCAAATATCCGATATTTGGAGAAGTTATCTATGAATCATTAGCAGCAATCCATGAGCTCCTTGAGAGAACAAAAAGGAGCTATATCCTATTTGCTTACGTACGAAAGAGTGAAGATAGATTACATGAGAATATCCTGCATATCCAAATGAGGTTTAAAAACGTGAACGAAAGGGATACCTTGTGGAATCGGGCAAGCGAAAAATTGACAAAAAATATAGACCAGGGAATAAAAAAGGCCACCGACCCCAAAGAAAAACTGGAAATTGAGAATATCCTCTGCGCGGTGAGATCTGAAAAGTAGCTTGAGAAGGCTTCCCTCAGCTAACCTCTTTGGTTTTTACGGTTTCATTGGCGGGGGGGTCAGGGTTACCACGGAGGACCTTGAGCCAAAAGAGGTTCCAATTTGACAAGAAGCCTCATTTAGTCTATATTTTAGGTATATACCTAATCTGGGAGAGTAACGTTTAAGACCTAAGGAGTTAAAATGAGAACCACCGTAGTCCATAGCGACGAGTTAGAAAATTATGATTTTGGACCAGGACATCCATTCAGAAGCGACAGGTTCCCCTCTTTCTTGAGACTGTATCAAGAAAAACTTGGTAGAAATAAAAATTTTGAATTGGTAAAAAATAATGAGCCTGCTTCCGATGAAGAGCTAGAGCTTTGGCACACAAAAGATTATATTCAGGCTATGAAGGCCGCCTCTTCTGGTATAACATTACCTAATTTGCACCGATTCATCTCTCAAGACAATATAAATCCAATGACGGGGGAATTTCCCAAAGGTATAGAAAAGGGAGCACGAACAATAGTTAAAAACTCGATTCTCGCTCTCGATTTTGTCCAGGAGGGAAAAAGCGAGAAAGCCGTAAATATTGGGGGAGGCCTCCATCACGCTAAATCCAATTATGGAGAAGGTTTTTGTGTGTACAATGACGTTGTTATAGCTGCCAGGCATGCTCTAAAGAAATATAACCTGGAGAGAATTTTGATTCTTGACACCGATGCTCATGCAGGAAATGGAACCTGTGAGGCTTTTTATTCTGATCCTCGGGTTTTATTTGTCGATCTTCACCAAGCTGGGATTTATCCAGGAACTGGTTTTGCTCACGAAATTGGAGAGGGTGAAGGTAAAGGTTATACGGTGAACCTGCCCTTAGCTGCTGGGACAAGTGATAGATCATATGAGATGGTTTTTGATGAGATAGTTCTTCCTTTGGCAGAAGAATATAGGCCCGAGATTGTTATAAGATATGGGGGTTCTGATCCCCATCCTAGTGACGAAATAACTCAGCTCGGACTGCATTTACCTGGTTTTAAAATGATAGGAGAAAAGGTAAGACAAATATCGGAGCTTTGCGACAATAAGTCTCTTGATTTAATTTGCTCTGGTTATAAGCCGGAAGTTTTAGCAAGAGTCTGGCTGGCTTTAATAACAAGTTTGAGTGGTATTGAAATCGAACTTGAAGAACCAGAACTAGATATTAAGAGTGATGCAATGCTCATTGAAACAAAGGATATGATTAAAGAAGTAAAAGAAAATCTAAAGCCATATTGGAGAAGCATGAAACCCTAGAAGATGTCTCCCTAAACCCCTTTAGTTTTTTAAGAGGAGAGTTCTGACCAGTATCGGTGTAAACGAAATGTAAGTCACAAACCCTTTTTTAATCTTGACATCAAATTTTTCCTATGCCACCAGCTTTTCAGCAGGGAATGGGAGGGAAGTGATGGATAATCGGGCAAAACGGCAAATTAGCAAAAAGCAAATTCCTATCTCTGATAACAGAAATTCTGAATGAAGAGGAGAGTTTATGAAAAAGAGAAAAAAAGGCTATCTACCGCTGCTTGTACTTACGATTTTATTTACCTTGGCAGCTGTTGTAACAGTTATTCCTCAGGCGTCTGCAAGCAAAGAGTGTTTTCTGGGATACAAGGCACACTGTACTTTCACGCCCATAGGCACATTAATATGCGTGATAGTTGCTGGAGTAACGTGCTCTATCAGGAAAAGGAAATTTGTGGAGAAAGATTGATGGTTAATCAGTTAGAAATGGGTATGCTAATTTTGTTCCTATAAATTATCTCACAAAAGACTACCTTCAGAGTCATACTGCCCTGGTTATTTTTTATATATAGATCTTTTGGTCTTGAGTGTAAAATAGGCCATTTTTGCTCTCATTTTGTTTAAATAAGCCAACTTTAGGCGGAAAGGAGGGAGGTGGAGAAAAATATGTGCAAGAGGTGTGGTTGTACTGCCTGTAAGTGTGGGAGAAAGATAGTAAATGGAGTCTGTGAGGGATGCGGCAGGCCCTACGATAATTGTACCTGTGAGAAAAAATAGTCCTTTCATCAGATCAAAAAACAATAAGGTCCTGACTTAGAAGATCCCTAAGCTTTTACTGGGAGAGGAGTTTTAGGAAGAAAGTGAAATGGAAAGGAGGTAGAGATGGATTTCGAGTTATCTGAAAGACAACGCATAGTTCAGGAGACAGCCCGGGACCTGGCTCAAAAGGATCTGGAGCCCCGGGCAGCGGAGATGGATAAGATGGGGGAGCTCTCCCTCGAAGTGGTGAAAAAGATGGGTGAGTTGAATTTGTTAGGGCTCACTCTTCCTCCTCCCCTGGGTGGGATAGGTCTTGATACAGTATCTTTTGCAATAGCTATAGAGGAACTCTCAGCCGCATATGCCTCGACTGGACTGTTCCTCACAGCTCACACTATGGCCTCCTTTGCCATTTTGGCCTTTGGTCAGGATCCTATTAAGCCAAAATACCTTCCTGACTTGGCCAGTGGTAAAAAGATTGGGGCCTTTGCGGTGTGTGAGCCTAATGCCGGCACCATGCTGGATATTCCGCGAATTCAGACTTTTGCCGAGAGACAGACAGACGGTTACAAAATCAACGGTACCAAGAACTGGATCAGCAATCAAGAGACAGCAGATGTATACGTAGTGCTAGTCAAGACGAAAAGATCAGGATCTCCTCAGGCTCTATCTCTGATAGTGCTGGAAAAGGGAACCCCAGGGCTTTCTTTTGGTAAAAAAGAGGACAAATTAGGATTGAAGGGAGACAGGGTAGGAGAGCTGGTCTTTAATGATTGCTCTATCCCTTCAGAAAATCTGTTTGCTTCAGAAGGTGGAGGACTCGAACCGGCTATGGCAGCAGGAGGTTTGGGAGCCATTGGTGTCGGGGCAACGGCAGTAGGAATCGGGAAGGCTTGCCTGGATGCCTCCATTGGCTATGCAAAGGAGCGCGAGGCATTTGGTACATCTATCAGTAACTTCCAGGCCATCCAGCTAATGATTTCAGATATGAAGGTAGCCGTGGAGACCGCGAGACTCGCGGTATACAGAGCTGCCTGGGGAATAGACCAGAAAGATAAGAGTCCAGTCAACATCTGGGTAGCCAGGCTGTTGGCTACTGAAATGGCCAATCGAGTAGCGGGTTGGGCCCATCGTATTTACGGAACTTATGGATACAGCAGCGAATATCCTATTGAGCGCTATTCCAGAGATGCCAGGGGTCTCAGCTTTGTTTATGGCACCCAGGAGTTCATCAAGATTCTCTTAGGGAAAACTCTTATGGGGATTCCTCTTTTTTCTGCCTAAGTTAGTACCGGGGAGGGTTTAAATAAGAAGGCGAGTGATCAGACTACAGCCCTTCCTGCTCTGCCGGTCGATGATTTCATCCAGGCGGCGAAAAAGTAAAAAATAAGACGGTTTTGTTATCGGTTTCGAGGGCCTTGTGAGAGCCTGCCAGTGGCCTTCAATAGGGTTGATGCCCCGTATTCACCGAATCTTTCAAGATGCAGATTGAGGGACGAGAAGTTAAGGCTGTCTATCTCAAAGATGCACGCCTGTTTTATGTGGAGCTGCTTTTAGGAAAAGGCGACTGTCCGGAAAAACGGCAGTTCCCCGAGGTTCAGATCTGTCCAGGGGATTGTCAGGGTACTTATCTCAGTGCAATAGTGAGAGACCATGTAGTGAGGATCATTGGCAGCATTTACCCAAAACCACACATTATGTACAACGAAGAATTTGTAAGAAAGCACAACCTGAAACAAGAACAGGTTCCCGAATATGTGAAAGATTATTTACACAATAACCCTTACACCATCAAATCTTATATGGCTGGCAGAAAAAAGAGATTCTATGTTAGAGGACAGCACCTCGAAACTCTCTTTGAGCGGTGCGTATTCCGAGTAGCCCAAGGCCAGTTTACTCCCTTTTTAGCCAGGCTGCGGAAAAAGGAGCTTGAAAAAATTACCGAGAGGTTAGATGAGATCAAAAAGATAGCTACCCCTGCAAAAGCTTTAGATTTTGGTAGGTTTACCGGGTCCAACGAGCAATGAAAGACTTCTCCAAGAGGAATGCATTACAAAATCAGGTCCAAAGAGGGCAGAAGCTTGTTAACAAATAAAGGTAGTTTGGCAACTTCTTACAGAAAGAAGATGAAGTGAGAGGGGGTGAGAAAGATGCAAGCATCATCAGTTAAGATTGCCTGGAAAGTTATGTTGGCTCTTGGTATCTACACGGCAGTTCTTGGATTGCTTTGGATATTTCCAACAGAGACTGCAGCAGTCGCCCCTGCATTTAACTCCTTCACGACCCAGAGTTGGTCTGATTTTTTAACGAGTAGTCCAAAACCAGCAGAATTACTCATAATAGTAAACAAAGCGCTTGGGTCGCTTGCCTTTGTGATAGCTCTTTTTACTATCCTCGTGGCGTGGAAAAGTTATCGTAAAGCTGAAAAGTGGTCCTGGTACACGTTTCTGATAACCGGCACCCTAACTTGGGGAACTTCCCTAGCCTACAACTTGGCCCTTGGGTATTTCGTGCGCTTGATAGCACCTATAGTTGGCAGCATCCTTTTTGTTATTGGTATCGCACTTCCAGCCAAGGCAATCCTGGGTAAGAAAGTAGCTGGGAAATAACCAGAGCTAAAACTATCACTCAACCTCTAAAACTTTTGAAATAGGGGCTTCTAACTACTTTAAGAGGATAGTTTACCAAAGGTAGGCTTCTACAGATCATAAGAAGCCAAAGCCTTACGGACTATTGATAAATAAGAGAAGTTAGAAGATTGCAGCAACATCAAAGTATGGTAGCCATTGGGCCTTCAAGGGACTAAACCTTAAGGATAAAAGAGAAGAGTCTTGAGAGGTTTATAAGGCCAGAAAACCTGGAGTTAATAAATGAAAGCGATTGGT
Source organism: bacterium (assembly GCA_046760365.1). Lineage (GTDB taxonomy): Bacteria > Aerophobota > Aerophobia > Aerophobales > AE-B3A > AE-B3B. The sequence continues at coordinate 2,766 of JBHIEA010000002.1, read as the reverse complement.
TATGTTCGAGTCTCTACTCAAGAACAAAAACGAAAAGGACTATCCCTTGAGGCTCAAGAGAATAGAATCAGAAAATACGCGAATCTTCACCATTTGAGCTTGGCAGAAGTGGTGAAAGATGAGGGAAAGTCAGGAAGGGATTTAAACCGGGAGGGACTACAAAAAGTTGTAGCTCTCTGCGAGAAAAGAAAGGTTGAGCATCTGATCGTCTATAAAATGGATAGGTTAACCCGAGAAACTCTGGATCTTCTTATTTTAATGGAGAGGATTCTCAAACCAAACAAAGTTCAACTGCACTCCATTACTGAAAGGGTTGATACTTCCACTGCTCAAGGCAGGTTCTTTTTGATGGTCACTCAAACTATGCCTCAGATTGGGGTAGCTTTGGGAGTTATCTTTTGCCTTATGTCATGGTTTTTCGTTACCTTAGGTTTGGGAATAATCTCTTTATTGGGTAAAGCTAAAACTGAGAAGAAGGATGGGGCCGCCCGGGGACTATGTCGAGACTGCTGGCTCTCAGGCGACTGTGAAAGAGAGAAAAAGGCGGGGAGATCCGGGGAGGTAATCACTGACTGCCGAGGTTACCTTCCTAAAAATGAATCAAACCAGAGCAAAAATGGGGCAGCATTTCATTAAGGAGTTCCTTTCCATAGATTGCTCTTCTCTTTTTCCTCTTCGAGGTGCACCCTTCTTGGCTGGGTTAATATGTTTTCCTGAGTCTATTACTTCAATCGGCATCCTCGAGTTTGGGGTAAAGATGGCCGGAGTTTACCCTCTCACCTCTATAGCATGTCGCTCCTTCCCAGCAATTCGTTTTACTTTAGGCTTTCCCACACAGGACTCTCTCGTCTCTTTCCCTCCTCACCCAGAATTATTGACTTAATCCCTGAGATCTCCGCAAGATAACTAAGAATCTCTACTTTATCTCCCACAACTGCCAGGATATGATTCGAAGGAAAAATATTTACAAATTGTTCATACTCACAGAAAAATCTGGCGTGAACGTGGGGCCAGGTAGGGTCTGTCTGTGCATTTATCCTCTTTCTTTCCTCTTTAGTAAGGTCCACTACTTCTCCTCTCACCACAACCAGGTAAGGCTCGTCATTCCACAGTCCTAATCTGGCAAAGGTAAGCTCTCCTGGAGCAGCATCGAAAGAGACGCTTGCTCCTCCTGCTTTAAAGTAAAACTCCAGGGCAGGATAAAAGGTGATATGCTTAAAATTGTCCTCCGGGTTAAGACTGCGCTGGGCATAAAAGCTGGAGTGATTTCCGGAATTGCAAAGATCCCATATATCTCGATCTGGATGGTATAGCCTCACATCCATAAAAAGGGTAGGGAATCCACCTGAGAGGTATTTTAAGAGTTGCATGGTAATAGCAGCGTAAGCATCAGCCTCCGTTGCACAAACAGTGGGTTCTTTTGGTCCATTCCAGTCATAGGGGTCATTGAGAATCATCTCTGCCACATCAGCTAAACAAACATATTCGGTGAGCTCTCTTTGACCTTTTACTCCGCAGAAGTCAAACCCCTTCTCCTCGTTAACTTTCTTTGCCGCCAGGTAAAGTCTGAGTTGGGTTTTTAAGCTCTCGGGAGTGAGCATTTTCCCATCGTATTTTATCCTATCTTCTAAAAGTTCATTTAACCATTTAAATCCTTTCTCGACATCTTTCTCCTCAACCCTCTTCATCTCCTCTCTTAAAAGAAGCTGGTCAATCTGTCTCAATGTTACTCCCAATCTCTTTAAAGTTGGAACAAGGTGAAAGTATCCTGTTTCCATCCCCATAGAGTGTCCACCGTAACATCCGTAAACCTCATTTTTTATGGTAGTAATGGCCTCAGAAGCTCTTATCCAGTTAAAAACCTTCTCTTGGGTTGCGGTGTCATCCATTTCTCCAATAATGCGATGAGTTCTAAGTCCGGCCTGTCTTAAGGCTCCATCGGTAGCCAAAAGACCAACATTCCCCGGGTATTTTCCATTGTTGTTAGAAACAGACAAAACTGGAATATCCCTTCCTATACTGTTTAAAAATGGCCAGACCAAGAAAGGGAAATTCCAGACATTGTAACACATAATTACCTGTTTACAGTTTGCCCGAGAAAGTTCTTCCCCTACTTTCTGAGCACTCCTAGTGCTGGTAATTATCTCTGAGCCTACGATTACCTCCGGCTTTGATTTATCCACATTCACCACGTTCTCCTTTATAAGCTTTGCCCAACTTCTTAATACCCTCATATTCAGTGGATTATTCTTGGTGTACACATGCTCCCGCTCATCATTAAACATCACTATGCCTAAAGGTGTGGTACGCATGATTCCTCCTTTCACAAGCTTTCTTGAAAGCTCCACCTCTTGCAGGGACCATGAATGACAGCCCTTTTTTAGGGGTGAAATCCCTAATCCTTGCTTTTTAGGATGCCCCACTCCTTGTGGGCGTGCAGGGTCTCACTTAAATTTAAGATTCACGAGTGAGAGACGAGTTATCATCCTTAACCAGTTCAGAGGTTAACCTTTAATTTTTATTTTTCGAAAAGACTTTGTCCTGTTCTCCTCGCTAACATACCCATAATTTCCCAGAACTCTGCTGGCTACGGCATGGGGACACCTGCTTTTTTGCTACATCCTTGAGCGTTTTGTGCATTCCGACCTATGGGACAAATATGTTATCATTATCGTCTATTATCATATTTTAAATTTCGTGTCAACTCATTGCATTAAGGTATCAAGTTAAAAATTAAAGGTGGACTGTTTTTAGTGGTTTACTGCC
>JBHIEA010000001.1:0-45477 GCA_046760365.1 bacterium | reverse complement strand
ACACCACTTTTTCGGATTTCTTGTAGCTGCTTTTTTAGAGTAACTGTTGCGATCGTATCTATTCGAGGTTTCCAAAAACCTGTGTTCATTCGCACAGCTCTAATAGGGATAGGCTTCAACTTGCAGAAAGGACTATTCATTGTAGACACAATCCCCGCATCCTGCCAAGAAATTCTTCGTGATTCTAAACGTTTAGTTGACATATTGAATCCTCCAGTTTTAGGAGTTTTTAACCTTTCATTCCGGTTAAGGTTATCCCCTCCACAAAATACCTTTGGGCAAAGAAGAAGACCAGAACAACTGGAATAGTGACTACTGTAGCAGCAGCCATCAGGTAACCCCATTGCGTACTATATAGGCCCTGAAAAGAAGCCAAACCCAAGGAGACAGTAAATTTCTCTGGAGTAGATAGATAAACTAGTGGTGCCAAGAAATCATTCCAGTGCCACATGAAAGTAAAAACACCTATTGTGGCTAAAGCTGGCTTAGATAAAGGTATTACTATCCTTGCATGAATGCCTAATTCCGAGCAACCATCTATCCGAGCGGCATCGATTAACGCAGGAGGAAGAGTCCTGAAGAATTGCCGCAATAAGAAGATATTAAATGCCCCTCCCCCAAAAAAAGCTGGTACAATCAAGGGGTAGAAAGTATCGATGCCACGAAGGTACTTCCACATAATATATGTGGGGATAATGATTACTGCGTAGGGGAGCATCATCGTGCTTAAAACCACAAAGAAGATAAAATTCCTGCCGGGAAAGCGACAGAAAGTAAAGCCGTAAGCACATAAAGAAGCCGAAACAAGTGTTCCCAATTCTACAAAGAGGATAATAATTATGGTGTTCTTAAAGAAAAGGAGAAAGGGCATAGTTGTTAGAGCTTTAGAATAGTTATCCCATCTTATGGGATTGGGTATCCATTGGGGAGGAAACAGCCATATCTTACTTAAATCTTTAAGGGAACTGGAAGCCAACCAAAAAAAGGGCGCTAACATTATCACCGCCCCTGCGCAAAGAACCAACCTGACCAAAACTCGCCTACTTAAAGCCAATATCTGAATCTGTGTTCTCCTATCTCCCTTCATAATTCTTACTTTATCTCTCCTCATGTTCCCGCATAATAGACCAATCTTTCGAAGTGTCTAAATATGAATAGGGTGCAAATCAAAATAGTGGCAAACAAAATCCAAGCCAATGCACAGGCATAGCCCATCCTCATCCATTGGAAGGCGTTTTGGTAAAGATAGAACACATAAAACAAAGTAGCATTCTGAGGTCCTCCTTGAGTCATAATATATGCTTGAGTAAAGGTCTGAAATGCATTGATGAGCCCTATTATCAAATTAAAGAATATAACCGGCGACATCATTGGTATTGTGATAAAAAGGAATTTATTTCCCCAGTTAGCTCCGTCTATTTCTGCCGCCTCATAAAGTTGCCGAGAAATGCCTTGCAAACCAGCTAAGTAAAGGACTACTAGAGGTCCTATTCCCCACAGACTCATAATGATTAATGCTGGCATAGTCCACTTAGGCTCTTGTAACCACAAAACTTTCGATAAGCCCAGCTTGCTCAGAAAAAAATTGAGAAGCCCAAACTCTGAGTTAAGTATCCAGACCCACAAAACGCAATTAGCTACTACAGGAATGACGCTCGGAAGATAGTAAAGGGCTCGGAATACACTCCTTCCCTTTATCTCTATGTTTAAGAGCAAGGCAACTAGGAAGGCAGTGATTAGAGAAAGAGGGACAGAAACTCCTGAAAAGTAAAGCGTCACCTTAAGGGACTGCCAGAAAAGTTCATCGGATAATACCTCCTTGAAATTACCCAGGCCGATGAAACTGGGCTCAGATATCAAGTCCCACTCATGGCCACTTAACCAAAGAGAAAAAGACATCGGAAAGACAAGCCAGATTAACATTCCTAAAAGGATAGGAGAAATAAATAGATATCCAGCAGTGATTCTTTTCCGGCTTAGGGAGCCTTTGTTCAACCGCTCCCGGTTATCAAATAACCTCTTTTCCATCTAGGCGGTTTCCCTCTCCTTTCAATTCAGAACTACAGAATCTATCACTGGGTAGACCACTTTCCAGAGTCTCCCCAGTGATAGGAAAACGCTATTTAGCGTTATCTCCCAAATATTCAAACCAAGCCCCAGGTCTATCCTTTGATTCTCTTTAACTCCTTGGCTAAGGTTGCGTTAGCTTTTGGCACCATCTCGTTTACACATTCTTGAGCAGTCTTCTTACCGAGCCAAAGCGGCTCCAACCCCGGGAAAATTATGGACCAACTTGCTTTTCGCCATCCTATAGGCATGTAGAGAATCCTCGCATATTTGTCCATATACTTGGCGATCAACTTAGCATAGCCTTCTGGATGGACTTCAGGAGTTATCCACTGTTTAAGTCCCTCAGGGGTAAAGAGGCTGCTGTGACTAGGTAGCCATAATCCTACCTTACATAAGCTCAGCTGATAGTAATCGCTGGCCAGGAACCTCAAGAATTCCCACGCTTCCTTAGGGTGTTTTGTGTCCTTGTGTATAACATGCAAATGTGCTTGCATGGTAGTAACCGGCACCTTAAACTTAGGCAAAGCTGCGCAACCAAACTCGAAATCAAGCTTACTAATATCTTGGAGGGCCCAAGACCCATCAACTAGCATCCCAAGGCGACCGGTGGCTAACATCTGCCAAGCGCCCAGTCCTAACTCCTGCAAGTCTACTGCATGAGGAGCTACCTGTACCTTATTGGTAAGGTCCGCTATTTGCTGTAATGCCTCCACTGCTTCGGGTTCATCCAGAGCAACCTTCCCTTCTTTGTTGACGTACTCACCTCCATTGGAAGCTATGAAAGGATCGTACGGCATCCACCAAGCTGTTGGAATGTAGGCTCCCCATTTGGAATCGGCCTTAGAGGTTAGCTTTTGAGCAATTTCTACAAAATGGCTCCAGTCCCAGGCCTTATCGGGATCCACAGGTGGATACTCTGCTCCTGCCTCATCAAAGACCTCCTTATTGTAAAACATATGGATTAGGGTCCAGCAAGAACCTATCCCGTACCAACGTCCTTCTATAGCACATCTTTCCTCTTCCCATGGTTCGATGAAATAGCCTGGTTTACCTATTATAGGATCATTCTTCACCTGATCAGTAATATCTAGTAGTAGACCTCGATAAGCGTATTCTCGATAAAAGTCTATTCCTCCCCAAAATACGTCTGGTGCGGTACCCCCTGCCACCATGGTAAACAGCTTGGTTTCATAGTCTGCCGGAACATGTATCCACTTGACATTAATCTCAGGATGTTTCTGATTAAATACCTTCACGCCCTCTTCGACATTCGCTCTCTCGAGAGGACTACCCCATCCCATAAAAGTAATGGTGACAGGCTCGGCAGCATAAGCCATTACACTTACTCCCAAGATAATTGACATCAACATCAAAATGCTTTTGCTTGTTTTCTTCACTTTCCCTCCTCCTTATTAACCTAGTCCATTTTGTCTGAAAACTCCCCCAACAGAAATTGATCTTACGACACTTCTCTTTTTCGAAAATCTTCTTTTATTTCCCAGCTAATGGCCTGGCTACCCACTCACCCCCCTCCGGCCTTATTCTTAGCTTCACTTTCTTCATGCACAAAAAATCGCCTGAATATATGAGCCAACAAGATACTCGAGGGGGAAATAGGGCTTCGCCGATTCCTTTGGAATTCCCCCTCGACGGCTCCATCGGCAAAGCCGATGGTCGTTCGCTCAGGGCGTGAGAGAGCAGGCCTCCCCTCTTTTTTCTTTCTGATATCTAGTCTGCTGAGGTTTACTTCATAACAACTCATAGAAATTATTGACATTCCGATACCTTTAAATAGACGCAGCCGATAATAGCCGTGTTGTCCCGCGTATTTCATTCCGTAAATAGATGACACCTGACAGTGTGTTCCTCTCCTACCTTTGCCATCATCGGGTCAACCCGAGAGCAGATGTTCATCTTCTCGGGACATCGCAGGTGGAAACTGCACCCCGGCGGGATGTTAACCGGGCTCGGAATCTCTCCCTTAGAGATTACCTCCTTCGGCTTGAGGTCCTCTTCCTCATCAGAGACCGCCGGTATCGAGGAGAGCAGCATCTTCGTATAAGGATGGAATGGATTCTGGAAGAACTCCACCGTAGGGGCAACCTCGCTGATCTTCCCCAGGTACATGATTACGACCCTGCTGGCAATGTTCCGCATCAGGGATAGGTCATGAGTGATGAAAAGATACGTAAGGTCGAACTTCTCCCTGAGTTGCATCAGCAAGTTGATGATCTTGGCCTGAACCGAGACGTCCAGGGCTGAGGTCGGCTCATCCAAGACCACAAAGGAGGGATTAGAGGCAAGGGCCCTGGCGATCGCCACCATCTGCTTCTCTCCCCCGCCGATCGCCTGCGGATATTTGTACATGTAGTCCTCCGGTGGCAATTCCACCATTCTCAAGAGTTCCATCACCCTTTCCATCCGGTCGTTATTACCGCAGATGCCATGCACCTTGAGGGGCAACTCCAAGATTTGCTTAATATTCCGTCTGGGATTTAGAGACGATCCCGGGTCCTGAAAGACGATCCGGATGTCCTTCTTCAAAGACTTGGCTCGTTCATTGAAGAGGCTGCCTATGCTCTGTCCCTTGAAAAAGACTCTTCCTCCGGTAGGTGCATAAATTCCCACAAGAGTATGAGCTACAGTGGTCTTGCCTGAGCCGGATTCGCCCACAAGCCCGCAGATCTCACCCTGCCTTACCGAGAAACTGACGCTATTGACTGCCCGCACTGTTCCCTGTTTGGTAACGAAGAACTTCTTCAGACCTTCAACAGTGAGTATCTCTTCTGACAAAAGGCTCATCTCCCATAAAGAAAGCAAGCGACCCTATGGGCATCTCGGAGGCTGAAGAGGCCGGGTCTTTCCTTTTGGCAAATTGGCATCGCATGGTCGCATCTAGGATGGAATCGGCACCCCTCGGGGGGGTTAAGGTAATTCGGAATTCTTCCTCGAATACCCTGACTTATACCCTCACCCGTTAGCTTCGGAACACTCTTCAACAATGCCTTCGTATAGGGATGCGACGGATCAGCAAACAGATCCTTTGTTCCAGCCACCTCCACAATGTTTCCGGCGTACATAATGTATACCCGCTCTGTCAAATTCCTTACCACACCCAGCGAATGGCTTATCAATAGTATCGAAGGTCCCCTCCTAGCAACCAGTTCATGCAATCGCCTCAGGATCTGGGCTTGTATTGTGACGTCGAGATTTGTAGTAGGCTCATCAGCCATGAGAAGCCTAGACGCACTGCTAAGAGCCTCACTGATACAGACCCTCTGTCTCATTCCACCACTCAATTGTACGGGATAGTTGGTCAGAATCCTTTCTGAGTCTGGCATACCGGTTTCCTTGAGCGCAGCAATGGATCGAGCTCTTATCTCCTTCTTGGACAGGTGTTTCCCTTCGTGCGCTATGGACGAATATTTGATAACATCATGCAGTTGATGGCCAACTGTGAAGACGGGATTAAGGGCTGCCAGGGGGTCCTGAAATATGGCGCTCATCTCTCCCTTTCTGAGTCTTCGTATCTCGCCGGGCTTCATCTTAAGAACGTCCTTTCCCCGGTAGAGGATCTCGCCGCCTGCAATCCTTGCCGGAGGAGTAGGGAGAACCCGCAGTACCGACTTCACCGTGGTTGTCTTTCCGCACCCTGTTTCCCCCACCAAGCCGACCTTCTCTCCCTCACTGATTACCATATCCACCCCATTCAGTACCTTCAGCTCTCCCTCGAAAACTCTGAACCGTACGTGTAAGTTTTTTATTTCTAATAGTGGTGTCATTTTACAAGTTACACTTCCTCGACAGCAAACATATCCCGGAGGCCATCCCCTACAAGATTGAACGCCAATATGACAACCACAATGGCCAGTGCCGGGAACACCGCCATCCACCATTCGGCGGGCAGCCTCTTCGCTCCATCCGCCACCATCGTTCCCAGGCCAGGCTTAGGTGGCTGTACTCCGAGACCGATGAAACTTAAGGATGCGCCAACTGTTATGACAAAACCCGCATCCAAAGTCATCTTCGTCAAAATGGGAGCTATACAATTGGGAAGGATTTCCCTAAGCAGGATATGCGCTTTGCTCGCTCCGGTGAGCTCTGCTTCGCGCACAAAGTACTCGTTACGCAGTGAGGTCGTAACTGAGTAAACTAACCTGCAGTACCAAGGCCACCACATAAGCGATATGGCCATCATTTGATTAAACAGATTAGGACTTAACATTACAGTTATGGCCAGGGCTAAGACTAGAGGAGGAACGGCCAGGAAGACATCCGTGATGCGCATAATCGCAATCTCGATCCGCCTGCGCTGATAGTATCCGGCAATGAGGCCCAGGATCACACCCGGAGGGACGCTCAAGCTAAGAACAACAACCGCTAAGACCAAAGAAAAGCGGTATCCGAAAATAACGCGGGTAAATATATCCCTACCCACAGTGTCGGTTCCAAAAAAGTGGGTCAGGCTTGGGGGCAGACTCGATTGGCGAAAGTTTGTAAATGCTCCGGCATGCTCAGGGTAGGGGGTAATATGTGGGGCGAGAATAGCAGCAAGAATGACTGAGAAGAGAATGACTAGCCCTAGGACGGAAAGAGGATTTCGAGAGAATTTGTACCATGCTTTGGAGAGACTGACTCTTTTCCTGGCCAAAGCAGCAAAAAGAAGCTCTTTTTTCGACAAGACTTATCCTCCTGCCCTTTGCAGACGGACCCTGGGATCAAGAAAAGAAACTACAATATCAACAACGACATTCACCACGGAGAAGGCAACTCCTATGACCAGAACTACTGCAACAATGGCATTAAGGTCTTTATTCAGCATTACGGTAACTGCGTAGCGGGAGAATCCCGGCCACATAAATACCAGCTCCACAAGAAAGGCGTTAGATAGTTGATAAGCGAAAGCTAGACCCATTACTGACACAGTTGGTATGAGCGACGGTCTTAAGAGGTATTTGAAGAGAATAGACCACCTGGGAATGCCGTATACTGTATGAGCAGTCACGTAGTCCTTCTGCAGATTCTCAGCTATGGAGGTGCGAGTAATCCTGCCCTCCTGTGCTATATTAGCTACCGCCAGGCTTGCAGCGGGTAGAAGGACATGCCTGAGTCCCTCCAGAGCGGTGCCCAATTTCCCGGCTATCAGACTGTCAAGAATGAGAAAGCCGGTTATTCGAGATGGAGGCGCTACTGCCAGGCTAAGTCTTCCTACGGCAGGAGCGAGATTCAGAATATAGGTGAAAATCAACAGGAGAAAGATAGCCACCGCAAAAGCCGGCGTGGCAATCCCAACATATGAGATCAGCCGGGACAGGCCGTCAAACCAGGAGTTCCTGAAATATCCCGCAAGAACTCCTGTTACTTGACCTATGACTAGCGACATAAGAAATGAAATGAGAATCAGCTCCAGGGTCGCAGGTATATACGCCTTCAGATCCGTAGTCACTGGCCGCCGCGTGTACAAGGATCTCCCCAGATCCCCCCGTAGCAGGGACCTGAGCCAAAAGTAGTATTGAATGGGAAAAGGCTTGTCTAGATGCATCTCTTCCCTGAGGTTCTGAACCTGCTCGTGTGTGGCAAGAGATCCTAGCGCTACGCGAGCCGGATCACCTGGCATGACTCTGGCAATGAAGAAAATGAGCAGAGAAAGACCGAACAAAACAAAAAGTGATTGTAAGAGTCTCAGAACAATGTATTTACCCAACCTGCCCTCCAGACAATGTCCTTACAGCCTCCTCAAAATCCTCCGCGGTAGCTTCCTTGCCGCCGTTCCCGTTAGTGACTACCCCAGGTCATCTTGTGTTTGCACGACCTCGGCCTTTTTAACACATACCGTTCGAACATCATCCTCATATAAACACAGGAAGGCGAGAAGCCTACCATCTTGCTCTCGCCCTCCCCAGTCCCTACCTCCACTAACCACGCAGTTTCTCTTTCATTGTCAGATTGATCCGCCAGTTGTGCATATTGGCCGTAGGACCTACAATGGGAAACTTCTCTTTGGGGCCGATGAGATAATCTTGGCTGGTGAACAGCATAGGAATTTCATATGGGTAAAATGCGAGAGCGTGAGACGCTATCTTTTCTTGGAGTAGCCTGTATATGTCAAGTCTTGCCTCAAAATCCAAAGTTCGCCGTGACTGATCAATGAGCTCGCCAATCTCTTCATCTGCGTACCAGTGAGCCGCGTAAATCCCTCCAACATTATCAGGATGGTACATATAGCGCATGAAGGAATCTGGTGATGGATAAACAATAGGGAACAGGAAGATTGTGAGATTTGGAGTTGTATCCGGGGCTGCACACTCTGCCGAGTACTGGGGCCACGGAGGGCCAGCTATCTCGAGCTTTATTCCTAACTTAGCCAAATCTGCCTGCAATTGTAGGCCGATTTCCTCTTCGGCCTCAAGGCCCGCACAATAGTGGTAGAGAACCGTCACCTCTTTAGGGTCATACTTTGACAGTGCCAGCTCTTCCCTTGCCTTCTTCAGGTCTTGCCGCCGTGGCTGTGGAGGAATCGGTATGTATCCAGGTAGCGCTGACGCGATGACTCCGGCTTCTCGGGCACCAAAGGGCGCGTACTCCGCTTGTATGCCTTCGTAATCGTAAGCATACTGAATGGCTCTTCTGAAATGCACATCATCGGTAGGCGGCACAGCAGTATTCATCCACACAGTCCAATCTTCAGGCCAAACCTCGTTTAGGTGGATGCCTTCCGTGTCCACAATTTCCTTGAACGTTCCTCTGCTAAAACCGCCATTGGCCTCTAGATCTAGTTGACCAGTTTTAAGCAAGAGCATCAATGTCGCAGTTTCGTACTCCATGATGAAGATGAGTCTCTCTATAGGGACTTCATCTGGTCCCCAATTCTCCCAACCAAGGAAATAGTCTTCAAATCTTACGGCTTCCAATCGCTCACCCGGGCTGTGGCTTACCATCGTGTAGGGGCCGGATCCTGCATCATGCTCGCTCAGCCACGCCTGTCCATAATCTCCGAACTCGCCATAGTCACCAGGCTGTATGTTTTCGAGCACCAGATCCTTATTCAGAGGCCAGAACAGCGTTAGAGTCTCTGGAAATACAGCATTAGGCTTCTCTAAGGTAAGATCGAACACGTACTTGCTAATGGCCGTCGCAGTTACCTTTCCCAGCGTGCCTGAGTAGCCCTTCCCCATAGCCACAAGCCTGTTCATTGAGAAGACGACATCCTCGGCTGTAAGCTCACTACCATCGTGGAATTTGACTCCGGGCCTTAGGGTAAAGCGCCAATGGTCGAGTTTACCATCTACCGCCTCCCAATTCTGCGCGAGGTGGGGCCTTAGCTTTCCTTCCGGCGTCGGGTAGATTAGCGGGCTATAGAGGTTATACACCACCTGGGTATCGTACCAGTCCATGGCCACACCCGGATCGGGGAGTATTACCGGCATACCGTTGATAACCGCCACGTTCTCGACTTGTGCCCCTGCCAGACCAAAGAATCCAATGACCAGCGCCACCACAAGCAGACTTAAATATCTCCATTTTTTCACCATCATCGCCTCCTACTAAAGACTTGGTTCATCTTTCCCTGCTACTCTCTAAAAAGAGATTCAGCTACTTAATGCTTTTCCTTTTTTGGAAAACTTTCGTCGTCCGAATTACAGACCTACCTGCTTTTCACCTCCTTCCAGCCTAAGTTTTGATTCTTCCTTTGCCAAGATCTAATTTCACTCACTCGACGATCTGTAAAGTATGTGTGCAACGATTCATGCGTTGTACGCCCGTTTGCGTCACCACCACAATATCCTCAATGCGGATGCCAAATCGTCCCGGTAGGTAGATCCCTGGTTCCACGGAGAACGTCATACCCTCTTGAAGGTCAAGATGATTTCCCTGAGTAATGTATGGTTCCTCATGTACGTCAAGACCGATACCGTGACCGGTCCGATGGATGAACCGCTCATCATAGCCGGCCTTAGCTATCTCCTGACGCGCTGCCCGATCTACCTCCTCAGCACTAACCCCAACCTTTACTGCTCGTACGGCCTTCTCCTGAGCTCTCTCAACGATCTCGTAGATAGCCTGGATTTCCTTCGAGGCTTCCCTGCAGACGATCGTGCGTGTGATGTCCGAGCAGTAACCCCCGATTCGGCATCCATAATCCAAGATAATCACATCCCCCGGCTCGATTCTCCTCTGGCCAGCCCGATGGTGAGGGAGTGCACTATTGGGGCCTGAGGCTACCAATGTTTCAAACCCGATCTTCTCTGCTCCCCTTTTCTTCATGGCCTCCTCGAGAGCCGTGGCCAGAGTGAGCTCGGTCATCCCGCAAAGCCTAGACCGGATAACCTCCTCGAAGGCTTCATCGGCCACGGCGCCGGCTTTTTCCAGGCAACGAATCTCATGAGAAGTTTTCTGCATTCTCAAGGGGGCCATAATCCAAGAAGCCAAGGAAAAGCTAGCCTTTGGCAACACTTCCCTTAGCATGAGAAAAAATACAGCCCACATTCCATCATCCACAAGGACTCTGGCATCCGCCGGCCCGAAGTCCACCACCGTTCGCTGTAGGAGGTCCGTTGGATCATGAGAATCCTTCCAGATGCGGACGTCCCGAAAAGGCGATTTTTGTTTGATTTGCTCCCCATAGAGCTCCGGAGCAAGGAACACGGGATTCCCTTCCCGCGGCACAAGAAGAAGGAGCATGCGCTCGCCAGGCTCATCATAGAAACCACTGAGATACAGCATGTTCGAGCTGGGGAAGAGCACCATCAAATCAAGATCCAAATTGGCCATTAGCTTTTGAGCCTTTAGGATCCTGTCCTGGTAGACTTGCGCTCTTCTCCTCCGCAAGCTAAGCACCCTCCTTCAGCCTGCTTTCTTCATATTATCTCGCAATTGTCTGGTAGCTTTAACGTCTATTTTCATTTTATCCTCGTCAATTACGACTCCATATTCCTCCTTGGCCTTCTGCAAGGATACGTATCCATTTATCACATCAAGGAGAACTTTCTCCGGGTCTCTCTCGAGGGGTGAGCCATAGCCTCCTCCCCCACCGGTCTGAAAGCTCACCACGTCATTTGGCGCGAGGGGCAGGTTGGAGATCTTCCGCCAGCGCTCTTCGCTACCGTCGTTTCGATACACAACTGTAATGCTTGGTTTGCCTGCTTTTCCACCAAAGAGACCCCATGGCGGCGTATATTTAACCCGGTCCGTCGTCACTGTGAGTCCCGCCTTATGACCAATAATTCGGTAATCTCGACGGACTCCTAGACCACCGCGAAACTTTCCAGCCCCCCCAGAGTCCTGACGAAGCTCGAATCGTTCCACGCGCCAGGGGAATCTCACCTCCTCGACTTCGGACGGCACGTTGTAGGTGTCCCCCAAGTCCATTGAGAAGAGGGCTGGCTCTCCATCATCATCGGGCTTTCCTCCGTATCCGCCGGCATCTCCCTCCGCACAGACATAGTACTTGCCCGTCCTTGGATCTGTCCCATAGATGAAATTCGCCATGGAATCGCCGAAGTGACCCGCCCTCACTCGATCCGGCATCGCTGGGGACAGCGCCTTCAGAATCAAATCCGGAATCGTAGTGGTGGGTGCCGGCCACATCGCACATGCAGCCGGGAACTCGGCCTTCAGGAGACTCCCGTCCGGGATGATAACCTTCAACGGGCGGAAAAAACCCTTATTGCTGGGTAGATCGGGGGTGGTCACAATCTTGAATCCGTACCGGGCGGAAGATATAGTTGATGGCTCCGGGACATTCATGGGGCCGCGGCATTGACGATCGGTTCCGGTAAAGTCGATGGTCATTTCCTCATTTTCTACGGTTATAGTGACTTTCAGCCGCAGCTTTTCGTCCAGCGGCGCATCGTCGTTACCATCACCGTCGAGAAAGGCCTCTGCAGCATAAGTTCCATTGGGAATGCGGCGGATGGCCGCCCGGGCCATTCTTTCTCCTTGATCCAGAATCTCTTGAAGGGCCCCCAGCGTCACGTCAAGGCCATAGTCGTCGATGATCTCAGAGAAGCGTTTGCTCCCGGTTCGTGTGGCGGCGATCATAGCGCGAATGTCACCTAACACAGCATCGGGTACGCGACCATTGGCCCTGATTAACCGGAATACGTCTTCATTTGGCTCACCTTCCACCATGATCTTGACCGGAGGCAGGCGAAATCCTTCCTGGAATACCTCGGTGGTGTTGCTATACCATCCTCCTGGGTAAATTCCTCCCATATCGACGGTGTGGCCGCGGAAGGCTGCCCACCCACGGATCCCGCCCCTATAGAAAGTCGGACATAAAACAACCAGATCAGGGCAGTGTGTTCCCCCTCCGTTGTAAGGATCGTTGCATAGGATGACGTCCCCGGATTTCAAGTTATCGCGTCCGAGTGTATTGTACGTCGACTCAACAGCATAGTCCAAATTTGCAAGAAATATAGGTAGTCCTGGAGTCTCGGCCACGAGGTTCGCCTCACTGTCCAGGATCCCGCAGCTAAAGTCAACCACCTCATAGAGCACGGGGCTATAGGCTGCCCTTTCTACAGTCCTCCTGATATCACGGCTCGCCGCGATCAGCCGATTGCGGATAACCTCTAGAGTTATGGGATCTATCTTCATTCTCCCTCCTCATTCAGAGCAATGATGAGACTGCCATATTGGTCTACCGAGCAAATCTGGCCCTTTTCGACCACAGTAGTCGAAGTTGGCTCTTCAATAATGGCCGGGCCTGGTATGATGTTTCCTGCCCGAAGTTTATTGCGCTGATAGATGCTGAATTCCTGATGCCTGCTGCCTCCCAGGTAGACTTTTCTTACTCCCACCCTGGACTCTGACGCAGGCGTCTCACTTCCGCACTCAATACTCTGCAAAACGGGTTTTCTTACCTTACCAATACCTGTGACCTTGAGCGAGACAACCTCCTTAGGCTCCTGGGGAGCGTTATGGCCGTACACCTTAAGATGAAGGTTATCAAACCTGTCCTCTAGTATGGCCTTATCAGCATCGGTAGGTTTAGAAGGAGCCGGAACACTCAATGTGTGCTCCTGCCCATAATACCTGAGGTCCATTTCGTGGCTCACTACTATCTTCTCATCGGAGATATTCTCACGCTCGAAGAGATCCTTTACCCGCACTTCCAACTCTCTGAATATACCATTTATTGATTCCATATCGGCCTGATCGACGGAAGTGATGTAAGTCTGGCTAAAGTCATGCCTCAGGTCTGCCATCAACATCCCCCAGGCAGAGAATACTCCAGGAGACGGTGGAACAATAACTGTTGGGATATTCAGCTCCCTGGCGATGGCGGCAGCATGAGTGGGTCCTGCCCCGCCAAATGCGACCATGGCAAATTCTCTCGGATCATACCCGCGTTTAACCGTCACGGACTGCAATAACCCCGACATGTTGTTGTTGACAATCTTGACGATGCCCAATGCTGCCTCATCAACGCTGATGTCAAAATAACGAGCGACCTTTTCTATGGCTTTATGGCTAAGCTCGGGCGAGATATGCTTCTCACCCCCCAGGAAATAGTCTGGGTCCAAGATACCCAACTGTAGATCCGCATCCGTCACTGTAGGTTCTGTGCCACCTTGGATATAGCATGCTGGACCTGGCTCAGCTCCAGCACTTCGTGGCCCCACATGTAGGGCTCCCGCCTCATCAATCCAGGCGATACTCCCCCCACCAGCCCCAATCTCGCGCATATCAACTACAGGGAGCAGGATGGGACGCTCCTCGACCAGATATTGATCTGTGGTCTCCGGCAATCCTTCCCTGATAATGGAGGTCTTAGCGGTGGTACCTCCCATGTCGTAGGTGATAACGTTGCTATATCCGATCATGCTGGCCAGCTGGGCTCCTCCGATCGCGCCAGCCACGGGGCCTGATTCGACCATTGAGATAGGCATGTCCCTGGCAACGGCGGACGTCATGATACCCCCATTGGACTGCATGATTTGCAAGATGCTTTGAAAGCGGCGTTTTGCAAGCTCCTCTTCCAGGCTTCCCAGGTACGTTCGCACTACTGGCATCACATACGCATTCTGGACAGTGGTGCTAGTCCGTTCATATTCGTAGTACCGTCTGGTAATATTGTGTGAGAGGGATACGGTTGCCTCAGGATACTGCTTGTCCAACAGCCCGCCTATCTCCCGCTCATGTTTGGGATTGGCATAGGCGTTGACGAGACAGACTGCTATTGATTGGACGTTTTCCTTGCGCAAATGCTCGATGATCTTGGCAAGATCATCGATGGCCAGAGGAGCCAACGCCTCCCCGTTCCCTCCCATCCTTTCTTTGATCTCGAGTCTGAGGTATCTTGGGACAAGGGGGGTGGGCTTCTTATAAAGGGCGTTGTACATCTGGGTCCGGTTGCTTCGACCAATTTCCAGCACATCCCTGAACCCCTTTGTAGTGATCAAGCCTGTCTTTGCACCCTTACCCTCAAGCAAGGCATTGATCACCACAGTAGTTCCATGAACCAAGAAAGAAACTTCGCCCAGAGGAATCTCGAATCTCTCCATGCATTCAATAGTGCCAAGGGCAGGATTCTTAGGGGTGGAAGAGACCTTGCTTATCTTGATCATTCCATTACTCTCATCGAGCAGGACCCCATCGGTAAAAGTTCCCCCCACGTCTGTGCTCAACCTGTACATCTACGCCTCCTAGCCTATTTTTCCACCGGGGAATCTTTCAAAAAACTCCCAGTCGTGCCCCGGAACGACGATATCGGCTTCCTTCAATAAAGGCAGGATTCAACTCCTGGACCTATTGAGCCATCAGAAAACTTCGTTGACTCGTCATAACCCCGAGGAATTAAGTCTCGCCTGTCCAATGTCGGGGAAAATCCCCCATTAAGGATGGTGCTAGCAAGCGGAGCGTATGTAGAGCCTGTCGGCAAACCATAAATTTTCAAGCTCATTAATAAAACCCCCTTTCCGCCATTCAAGATATCTGAAAACCCGGGATAAGCTCTACGTCCGTTTCCCGCTAATAAAGCGGGTCTTGAACATCATCTTATTGGAAGATTCTTCCTTTGTCAAACGGCCGAATTTAATCTGTTAGCTGCTATGATAATCAATGAATCGAAAATAACAGCCCCTCAAAACATAAGATGTCGATTTATTCTCGAGTTTTTGTCTCTCTTCTATAAATAAAGCCACCCTTCCTGCAATAAATCATCTTGGTCTGCTTTATTATCGGTAATATCGCGGGCAATTTTGGGCAGCCTTGTTTCTAATTTTTCTACTGTTTCGGCAAATTTCATCCCTCGCCGAAATTTTAGCCGTTTAAAAAAGTCAAAAACATGAGTCTAAATGAAGAAAATCGTGTCTATCTTCGATAATTCCAACTTCGGGTGCTGTATCTAGCCTTCTTTAATTTATGGGATAGTTTCACCTCTTCTTTGGTTAACTGGCCAGGCAATAGTCTTATCCCAAGTTTTTTCTCAAATCCCCAGATGAGGCTGTCTATAATTTTCTCCCTATCTTTTTTCTCTTTGATACCTTTAGGGGTAATCTTATTGTCTATTAAAATCGATCCGTGTTGAAAAAAGGCTCTATTTTTTCTCCTTTGGGCGCTTCCCACAATCTTTCTTCCGGCTTCAACCACATCGTATTTTGAGGGATAGACAAAACAAAAATAGGGATTGGGTCTTTTAATCTTCTTTCTTTTTAACTCGGCCTTCATCCCCAGATTTTGTAGACCGAGGATTATAGCCTCATGAACGAGCTTTTGTGTTTTTATAATCTCTCTAAAGGCAGCAAATTCATGGGCAGAGCAAGCTAAAGAATAGGTGATCTCACCTCTATGCAATATCGCGCCTCCTCCGGTGAAGCGCCTGACAATGGTTAGTCTTTGTCTCTTATATTCTTTTAAGGAAGGATCTTCTATTCTCTGAAAGTAACCGATAGAGATAGCCGCTGGTTTCCAGCCATAGAATCGAAGGGTAGAAGGAAGGCCCAGTTTCTCTCTCATGAGGAATACGGCCTCGTCTATAGCCATATTGGTATAAGCATCTCGATAACCAGAATCAATCAATCGCCACTCTCTTTTTGTTTCCATCTTAACTTCAGCTCTTTAGCTGCCTTTACCTCATCCAGCCGCCCAATGGACAAGTTATGAGGAGCCTGCTTAATCAAAGAGGGATCCTCTTCCATCTCGCGTCTAATTTGAATCATACAAGATACAAACTCATCCAGGGTTTCCTTGGACTCGGTCTCGGTAGGCTCAATCATCAAAGCCTCTTTCACTATTAAGGGAAAATATATGGTAGGAGGATGAAAGCCGAAGTCCAAAAGGCGTTTAGCAATGTCCAAGGCTTTTACACCGTTCAACTTTCCGTCTTCTGCCGAGAGGACAAACTCATGCATACAGGGCCCATCATAAGGAAGATAGAAGAACTTTTTTAGTCGTTTCATGAGGTAATTGGCATTCAAGACGGCATTATGGCTTATCTTCTTTAATCCTTCTTTCCCCAAAGATCTAAGATAACAGTATGCTTTTATGATGACCTCGATATTCCCATAAAAAGATCGAACCCTTCCTACAGATTTGGGTCTAGCATATTCAAGATAATAGCCTTGAGTATCTTTTTCTACTATAGGAGTCGGTAAATAGTGGGTGAGCTTTCCTTTTGCACCCACCGGTCCCGAACCGGGGCCTCCTCCTCCATGAGGGGTGGAAAAAGTCTTGTGGAGATTAAAGTGCATTATATCTATTCCCATTTCAGACGGTTTAACTATTCCTAAGAGGGCATTGAGATTGGCTCCGTCTAGGTAAAGAAAGCCACCCCTATCATGGACAATTTGGGCAGCCTTGAGGATATTTCTCTCAAATAGACCCAGGGTGTTGGGAATAGTAACCATTAAAGCAGCTACTTTTCTGCTCGTCTTCCCCTTTAGGTCAGGTAAATCTATTCCTCCCTCTTTATTCGATTTTACCTCTACCGTTCGAAATCCACAGACGCGAGAACTAGCAGGATTGGTCCCGTGAGCAGAGTCGGGTATAAGGACGATATCTCTTTTTTCTTTTTTATCCTCATAGTAAGCCTTTATCATCATTAAACTAGTAAGCTCCCCATGAGCTCCAGCGGCTGGCTGTAGTGACACCCTATCCATCCCGGATATCTCACATAGAAGCTTTTCCATTTCATAAAGTAGCTGCAGGATTCCCTGTACCCCAGCCTCAGGCTGATAGGGGTGGACTCTGGTAAAGCCCGGTAGCTGGGCCATATCCTCGTTTACCTTAGGATTGTACTTCATAGTGCAGGACCCCAGGGGATAAAAATTGGTATCTACCCCCACATTTTGCTGAGAGAGCCGCACGAAATGACGCACCAAATCGGGCTCACTTACCTGGGGCAAGCCTAAACTACCTTGGCGGAGATATTTTTTAGGGACCAGCTTTTCCAGATCCTCCTTCTCGACGTCACACTCAGGAAGCAAACATCCGCTTCTTTCTGGCCTAGTTTTCTCAAATATTAGAGGCTCTCTCATACCATATCTTCCAAAAGCAGGGTGAGTTTATCGATCTCCTCCCGGGTTCTTTTTTCAGTTACGCTGAATAATAAGGAATTCTCCAGTTCTGGGGAAAATCTTCCCAGGTCAAATCCCCCCAGGATCTTATTGTCCCAGAGCAGCTTATTTATCTTATGAGGCGAGAGGGGACATCTTACCGCGAATTCTTTAAAAAAGGGACTGGCAAAGGTAGGCTCAAATCCAGGAATCTGGTAAATTCTCTTAGCGGCGTAATGTGATTTTTGCAGACACAGATTAGCTACCTGAGCCAACCCTTCCTCTCCCAGGGTGGAGAGGTATATGGTAGCTCTCAAAGCATTCAGAGCCTGGTTGGTACAGATATTTGAGGTTGCCCGTTCTCTCCGTATATGCTGTTCTCTAGTTTGTAAGGTTAAGACGAATCCTCTTCTTCCCTTTTTATCGATGGTCTCTCCCACGATTCTCCCCGGCATTTTTCTCAAGAATTCGGTCTTAGACGTAAAAATTCCTAAATATGGTCCTCCGAAATTAAGTTTACCTCCCAAGGCTTGTCCTTCGCCTACGGCGATATCGGCATGGTACTCTGCCGGAGGAATAAGCATCCCTAAGGATATGGGATCCACCGAGACAATGTATAAAGAACCAGCTCGGTGGGTAATTTTTTCTATTCCGTTAACTTTCTCCAGACAACCAAAAAAGTTAGGATTCTGGATGACCACGCAGCTTGTATCTTTATCAATCGTTTCTTCTAATTTAGTAAGATCCGTCACCCCATCCTCGTAGTCTATCTCTATTATAGACAGACCCAAGGTTTTCTTTATATAGGTGGTGAGAACCTGACGATACTCTGGGTGAAGAGTTTTAGCTACTAACACTTTCTGGCGATGATTAACCCTATGAGCCAGGATGACTGCCTCAGCCAAGGCGGTTGCCCCCTCATAAAGCGAGGCATTACAGACATCCATTTGAAAAAGCTCGCAGATAAGGCTTTGATATTCATAAGTGGCTTGCAGGATTCCCTGACTGGCCTCTGCCTGATAGGGAGTGTAAGAGGTATAAAATTCGGACCTGCCGGAGAGATGATCAACCAGGGAAGGGATAAAATGATCATAACTTCCTGCTCCCAGAAAAGAGACGTATTCATCTAAATTGGTGTTTTTTCGAGATAGACCCTTAAGCTCATTAACTAGCTCCATCTCTGACATCGATGAGGGAAGACTGAGGTCGTTTTTTAGTAGTAAATTCTGAGGGATACTATCGAACAGGTCTTCTATGGACCCAGCTCCTATCTCTTTTAGCATCTCCTTTTGGTCTTCTTCGGTATTGGGAATATAGGGAATCACTTTTTTTCCTTCCTTACCAGGTCCTCATATTCCTCTGAATCCATCAAAGTATCTAGTTCAGCGGGATCCTCTATCTTTATCTTGATCATCCACCCTTCACCGTAAGGATCTTGAGTTACTATTTCTGGTTCTTTAGATAATTTCTCATTTACCTCGACTATGGTTCCACTTACGGGGGAGTACAAATCAGAGACAGCTTTGACCGACTCTATAACTCCCAAGGAGGAGCCTCGGGTAACTTTTTCCCCTATCATGGGAAGTTCTACATAGACAAGGTCTGTTAGCTGTTTGGTGGCGAAATCGGTAATGCCTACGGTAACAAAGCCCCTATCGACTTTTACCCACTCGTGAGTTTCGGTATACTTTAAATCTTTTGAATACAATCTATTCTCCTTAAGAGATGCTTTCAAGAGGATTTTTTAACCTAATTTTGTTGAGAAAATCTGTCTAGACCAGCAAAAGCTTAAACTCCTTTTCTATCAACATGCAGGCTATTTCTATTTTTTTGATCGTATAAATTTTTGGCTTTTTTTGCAATGTGCTCAGCCGTTAATCCGAATGTCTTCATCAACTCCCAGGGTTGTCCAGATTCACCAAACTTATCCTCCACCCCCACCATATCCATTAACAGGGGTGCATCATATCTCTTACCCTGTGCTATCACTCCCGCAACAATATTTCCAAAACCGCCAACCTGGTGTTCCTCCGCAGTTATGATGATACCTGTTTCTTCCGCTGCTTTTACAACTGCCTTCTTATCGATTGGCTTAACTGTATGGACGTTTAGTATTCTTGCCTCAATTCCGTATTCTTCTTTTAAAATGTAAGCCGCCCTCATTGCTTCCGGCACCATAGGTCCACAGGCAATTACCGTTAAATCTTCATTTTCTGATTCATAACCGGGGGAGAGCTTTACCTCAAATGCCTCGATGAATTTTTTTTTCTCACCTCGGTATCTTATTATATTGGCTAAACCAAACTCATAGGGAGTATCCTTGGTGGTCACCACGGGAGTTGCTTCCCTGGCGTACCTAACCACCGCAGGTCCCTCAATGAAAGCAATAAATTCTGTCGCTTTTTCGGTCTCAATTGAATCACAAGGGATGGCCATATGCATATTGGGTAAATAGCAGATGTTGGTAATTTCCTCCAATGCTTGATGGGTAGCTCCATCTGGCCCCACTGAAATACCACCATGAGCATCGGCAACTTTTACATTGAAGTTGTTATAACATACGGTAGTTCTTAGCTGATCCCAATTTCTACCGGTTGCGAAAACTCCGTAGGACCCAATAAATGGTATTTTCCCCTCTTTGGCTAAACCAGAGGCAACCAGAGCCATATTAGCCTCAGCTATCCCCATGCTGAAAAACCTCTTTTTCCTCTCGGGATGTTGGGCGTAGAATCTATCCATCCTTATGGAACTGGTAATATCAGCCCCCAATGCCACCACTCTTTTATCTCGGCCTAATTTTTCTATAGCCCTACCAAAGCCATTTCGGGTAGCATCCATCTCAACTTTCATTCGATTAGCTGAATTCCACCAGTAATTTCTGCTAAAGCTAGGCATGGAAGCTTCTACCTTCTTATTCACTTGGTTTTGGTAATCATCAGCAATTTTTAGTAGTCTATCTACTTTATCTTTAGTAAAAGACGCATCTCCTATGTCCTCTAAGGCCTGGTCCAATGACTCATTGCCTGATCTTCCATCTTTAGGAGCGATACCGTGATAACCTACTACATTCTCAGCATAGGAAACGCCTTTTCCTTTGGTGGTTTTAGCGATTATTACTGATGGTTTTCCTTTCACCTTCTCCGCTTCATCAAGGGCATCCAGGATCTCTTCCATATTATGACCGTCTATTGAAATAGTATTCCATCCAAAGGCTCTCCATTTATCAGCCAGAGATTCCAATCTCATGACTTCCTCGGTGGGGCCATCAATTTGCAAGCCATTTCTGTCAACAATACATACCAGGTTGTCTAACTTATAATGAGCAGCACACATTACGGCCTCCCAGATAGAACCCTCATCAAGTTCTCCATCTCCATTAATGGAATACACTTGGTAGTTTTCCCCTTCTAATTTAGCATTAAGTGCACAACCTACGGCCACCCCCAGACCCTGCCCTAAAGATCCTGCGGAAAGCTCAACTCCGGGTAGTCTCAATCTATGGGGATGACCTTCAAAACCAGACCATAATTTCCTTAACTTCACCACTTCTTTTACTGGAAAATAACCTGCTTCACCCAAAGCTACATAAAGAGCCGGAGCTTTGTGACCGGTAGACCAGAAAACTCTGTCCCGATCTTCCCAATGAGGATTTTTGGGGTCATGTCTTATTTTTTTGAGATATAAGGCGGCGGCAATATCCATAATTGACAGAGTCCCCCCGGTGTGTCCTGAGCCAGCCGCAGTAAGACTAACCATATTATAAGCTCTCATTTGCCTCACTTTCTCTGTCAATTCTTCCATTTTATATTCCCTTCTTATCTTTCCTGTCTTAGAATCCATAATTGGCATTTAGTAATCTCCTCTTTGCTGTTCTTGAGAGATACCTTACCTCTTTTTCCCGAATCCTAAACTGACACCTTACTCTCTCATTCCCGCTGTCAACTCCTCCCTCTTATCCATGCCTTCTTTAAACTCTTTACTTAATTCTAGATCCTGCTGTTTTTTTCAGGGAAGCGGCTTAAGACTATAGCTTCTTCGTGAAGAAGTACCCTATCTCCTCTGATCAGTTCATCTTTAGGGACCTCTGGAAGAAATTTTCCTCCTCGCGGAAGAATAAATATTCCGATTTTTCTTCCTTCCTCTGCGAAATCTTTATCCACATAAGCCAGTCCAAGCTGAATCCCACCCACCAAAGCACAACTGGTAACTCTCCCAATGTATTGGCCTTTTTCATCAACGATGGGATCTTCTGATTTTACCATTCTGATACCTTTAGATTTCATCTTGAAACGAATAATCTCCATTTTCCTCTGTTGCCTTTTCAAAAGGCGCTTTTTCCCGATAAAGTAGGGTTTGTGAAGTTTAACAAATGCCCCATAACCAGCCTCAGTAGGAGTAATACCGTATTTGCCAGCCAGCTCATGTCCGTATAAGGGTAGACCAGCTTCAATCCTGGTTGAATCTCGGGCCCCCAGACCAGAGGGTTTAATGCCAAAATCTTTGCCCTCTCTTAAAAGCAGGTTCCAAATGAGAGTAGCGTTTTCAGGATGTAGATAAAGCTCATAGCCAACATCTTCGCCGGTATAACCGCTCCGGGAAATTATCATCTCAATTCCGGAAAGCTCAACCTCCAGGAATTCATTTTTCCTAATTCTGGCTAATTTTCCCTTCAGCTCTTTCTCTTTTGCCAATTTCTGTAATATGGAGAGTGAACTAGGGCCCTGGAGAGCCAGATCAACTTTTTGATCCCTTCCGGATGAGGCCTCTTTTAGATTCCTGAGAACCGCTTTTCCTTCAATCTCTTTATTGGGATGGTCTCGATCTATGAGAAATTTTTTGGAGTTGACAGCGCGTAGCCAGGCCCAGATCTTGGGCTCATTAACGGCATTGACCACCATCATATATCGATGGCAATGGCGGCGATAGATCATAACGTCATCCAGGATATTGCCATCAGGATCGAGAAGGTAGGCGTACTGAGATTGCCCATCTTTTAACCATCGCACGTAGTTAGTAGAAACGGTATCCAGGAAACTGGCAGCGTGCTCACCCGCAATTTCTATTACTCCCATATGGGCTACATCAAAAAGCCCGGCTGTCTCTCTTACTGCCCGGTGCTCCTCATTAATACTGGTGTAACAAACAGGCATCTTCCAACCGGTAAACTTAACAAACTTAGCCCCTAGTTTCAAATGCTCATCATACAGAGGACTTTGTCTTAGCTTCCCTTTCTCTTCCTTATATTGAAACTCCTCTTTCGCTACCAAGGATCCTAGCGCTTTATCAATAGTCTTTTGTCCAATAAAATAAGGCTTTGAAAGATGAAAATGAGAGGGGTGAGCCTTATATAGAGAAAGCCCGGGAGTTTTGAATTTAGGATCTTCATGGGAAGGCGGACCTGCTTCTGAGCGCAAATGATTTCTGGTCAAAAGCCCGGCTGGCCTAATGCCAAACTCCCTTCCTTGTCTTAAAAGTAGATTCCAGAGCTTGATGGCGTCGTTTGGGTGGATATAGAATTCAAATCCTAAGGAGTCCTTGGTATAGCCGGTTCGGGAGATGATGGCTTGGATTTGTCCGATCTTCGCTTGCCGGAAATTAAATTTCTTAAGATTCCCCAAAGAAGAGTCTATTTTCCTGAGGATTTTGGAAGAATTTGGTCCGTACAAAGCTATTCCCATCCTGCGTGACCCTTTTTCAACAGTCTCTCCTAAGTCCTCCACTACTGCTGGTCCTTCAATTTTGGCAAATATATCATCGGGGTCGAAAGTAATATATCCGTCGGAAAGTCCCCGCAGCCACGACTTTACCTTTTCAGTCTGGGACGGATTGGTCACTACCAAATAATGGTCTCTACCACTATTATCACAATTTAAATAGAGAATAGAAACCTCGTCGATGAGTTGAGCTTGTGAGTCCAGAAGAAAAGAACGCAGGAACTCTCCCGGCTTAAGCTCGGCTAGATTTTTGGTAGACACCCCTTGGAGAAAGGGCTTGGCCCTTTCTCCACTTACCTTCAGTAGTCCCATGTCGCCGAGGTCGAAAATGACCGCTGTCATCCGGGCGGCTTTAAGTTCTTCGGTAAAATTTTCATAATGAATGGGCATTTCCCAACCGTTATTTTCGACGATTTTCCCCCCCAGCTTCCGGTGCTGCGTAAGTAAGCTGGTCTTTTTTACCGAAGGCTTTGCGGGAACATCATAATGGGGATACCCAAGCTTAGCCGCTCGCTCATGGGTGGAAGTCTCAGCCTTGGCTGTCTGGGTCAGTTCCGCTACTTCCTGTCTTACTTCTTCAAGAGTCTCTAAATCTATCTTTCCTCGGGGTAGATCCCCTTTCAGCCCTGTGTAGCTAAAAGGCTGAATCCTGGTGATAACCCGGTGAATAAGTTCGGCTAACTTCTTTATCTCCTTTTTCCCTAGTCCTCGCTGAGTAATCCAGGGGGTTCCCAGACGGACACCGCTGGCCTCGGCGGCTGTCTCATCACCAGGAATAGTGTTCTTATTAACCACCAGGCCGCAAAGATCCAGGATGCGAGCAGCTATTTCACCCTTTAGAGGAAAGCCCGTCCTGGCTTTAACAGCCCTTAGATCGATTACCAAAAGGTGAGTATTTGTCCCTCCATAGGCTATCTCTAAGCCTCGCCTCTTAAGAGAAGAGACCAGAACCTGCGCATTTTCTACAATTTTTTCTTGAAGTTTTTTGAACTTTTTTGTTTGGGCAATCTTAAAAGCTACCGCCATAGCGGCAAACTTATTAACGTGAGGCCCCCCCTGCTCGCCAGGAAAGACGGCATTGTCTATTCTTTGGGCCTTTTCCTCATCGGTAGTCAAAATAACTGCACCACGGGGACCACAGAGCGTTTTATGAGTGGTTAAGGTAATGACGTCAGCATAACCAACTGGACTTGGATATTGCCCCGCAATCACCAGTCCCGCGGGATGAGCAATATCAGCGAAGAGTATAGCTCCCACACTGTCAGCAATCTCTCTGAACTTCTGCCAGTCAGGGGCCCAGGGATAGGAGGTATAGCCGGCAATGATCATTTTTGGTTTATGCTCGATGGCCAGCCTTTTGATCACCTCATAATCTAATCTGCCGGTTTCTTCACTAACTCCATAGGAAACGATATGATAGCGCTTGCCGGATCGATTGAACTCACTGCCGTGGGTTAGATGGCCTCCATGGGCTAAAGCCATACCCATAACCGTATCACCAGGTTCAACAAAAGCCTCATACACAGAGTTATTAGCCGCTGCTCCGGAGAGAGGTTGTACATTGACAAATATTTGATCAGCCCCAACCTTTAGGGGAGCATTGGGACTGTTATCGGTAGCAAAGCATTGGGCGGCCCGCCTCTGGGCTAAAGCTTCAACAAAATTGGCGTACTCACCTCCTTTGTAAAATCGTCTATCGGCATAGCGTCGGCAGTGGGCAAGCTGATCCTTGAAATCTAATAACAGAGATTCTTCGTCCCTGGTCATTCTTAAGGGGGGATATCCTTCCGCATAGAGGCTAGTGAAGACCGAGCCCAGGGCCTGGCGGACAGCTTTGGGGCAGATGCTTTCGGAAGGAATGAGGATAAGCTTTTTGGCTTGCCGGTCTTCCTCAAAACCGATGATAAGGTCCGTATCAGGGTCTACCTCAGAGAGATTTTCCTCCAAGAGAAAATTTGAGTAAGCCGGATCGCGTTTTCCTGAGGAGGCTTCCTTTGATGAAAACTGTCTCTTTTCCATGAATCAATTCCTGTGAGCTAAATCTGACATTTTGCCTAAGACTTAGATTCAATAGCTTTTTTAATTTTTTTTACTCCTTCGATTATGTTTTTTCTGGAAGTCGCATAAGACAATCTGATATATTCCTCTTTCTCCCCTTCGTTTCGCCTGCCAAAACAGCTTCTTGCCAATACCGCTACCTTTGCGCGGTGTAATAGATATTGTTGAAGCTCCTTTGAGTCACCCAAATCTAGATTCCGGCAAGCCTCGGTTACATTTGGGTATATGTAAAAAGCTCCTTTCGGCTTCAGACACTTTATTCCCTCGATGTCATTCAATTCCTCATAGATGAGATCTCGCCTTCTCTGAAATTCAGCTATCATGGCTGAAGATTCATCCTGCGGACCTTTCAGGGCCTCTATTCCCGCATACTGGGTAAAAGTTGCCGTACAGGAATCAACGTTGGTCTCTATTCTGGCAATATCTACGGCCAACTCCTTCTTCATTATGCCAAATCCCAATCGCCAGCCAGTCATAGCATAAGTCTTAGAAAAACCATCCACCAGAATCGTTCTCTCCTTCATCCCCGGGATAGAAATGATACTTTGAAACTTCCCGTCATAGATAATCTTAGAGTAGACCTCGTCAGACAAAATCCACAGATCATTTTTCATAGCTATTTCAGCAATAGTTTCCAGATCATCCTGACTTAAGATGCCACCGGTGGGATTGTGGGGAGAATTGAGAATGATCATCCTCGTTCTGGGGCTTATTCTCCTCCTGAGATCCTCTGGATCAAAACTGAAGTTTTTCTCTTCCAAAAGGGGAAGAGGAACTGGTTTTGCCCCTAAGAAGTCTATAACCGATTCATAGATGGGAAATCCCGGGTTGGGATATATCACCTCATCCCCTTCATTAACACAGGAAAGGATGCTATCAAAAATTATTGGTTTTGCCCCGGGAGTAACCACTACCTCATCAGGTTCCACCCCCATGCCTCTGGTATCAGAAATGTAGTGCGCAATCGACTCTCTCAAAGGAAGGATTCCAGCCGAGGGACTGTAATGAGTATAACCATCAGTAATTGCCTTCATTGCTGCATCTTTAATATTCGTAGGGGTATCAAAATCAGGCTCTCCTAAAGCAAAACTTATAATATCTTGGCCTTCTGCTTTGAGCCTATTTACCTGTGCCAAAACTTCAAATGCAGTTTCAGTCCCTAGTCTTCCCATTCTTCTTGCAATTTGCATTGGTGCCCCTCCCTCACAAGATACTCGAGGGGGAAATAGGGCTTCGCCGATTCCTTCGGAATGCCCCCCTCGACGGCTCGATCGGCAAAGCCGACTCTCGCTGCCTTTCGGCACTCTGCCCGTCCGCTCAGGGCATGAGAGAGCAGGCCTCCCCTCTTTTTTCTGATATCTGGTCTGCTGAGGTTTACTTGATAACAATTCAGAGAAATTATTGAAATTCCTATCCCTCTAGTAATCTCTGTATCTTCATCCTCAATAAAAAAGAGGACACGACAACTTGATGGGTGTCGTGCCCTCTGTCCTTTTACCTGAGAGATTCGTCTTGCCTACCAAGGCAAGACTGCCCCTTCGGTTCTTTCCTTGATCAGATTTAAGGAAAGCTTCTCCAGAGAGCTAGCTAATTAAGGTCCTTTTGCCTGAGAGTTTGGAGTTAAGGATTGCCCCTTCGGCGCCAGATGTTTCTGGTCTCTCCCTTAATCGCCCTCTAGCCATACCATATTTTCAACCATTCTGAATTCTATACACAACCTGTATTTTGTCAACCCCCGAGAAATTGGCAACTACTCTAGCTAAATTTTATCTTCTAAGGTTATCCTCTTTTTAACTCTTTCCTCTGAGCTGAAGTCTCTGCTCTACTCCTATAATTAAAAATAAGAGAACCGCCAGCCCACTCATCCCTGCCCCATAGGCAAAGCTTGAGTGGGGACCGACCCGCTGCCAAAAGATTCCGGCTACCAGGTTAGCTGGCAAGGCAGCCAAACCAATTGAAGTATGAAAAGTACCTAAAGCTATGCCTCGAGAGTCTCTCCCGGATAGATCTGAGGCCAAGGCTCTTTGCCCTAGATCAATTGAGGCATAGACCATGCCGTAGAGGGCAAAAAGGAGAACAAAGGCGGCCCAGGAGCCGGCCCAGATAAATCCTAGACAAACCAGCCCATAAAGAAGATATCCCAGAATAAGGACGGGTTTTCTTCCAATAATATCTGAAAGAGCACCCAGGGGGACGGAAAAGGCAGTATAGACAGCATTAAACCAGATGTAGTAAAGTACTGGCAAGGCTACTGACCACCTCGGATCCCCTACCATCTCTTTTATTCTAAGAAGAAAGAACATGTAACTAAAGTTACCCAGGGCAAAAAGAGTAGCTACCAGGATAAACCATCTCAAGGGTCTCGAAACTCCCGAAAGACTTATCTTTAAAGAAATCTTGCGGGCCTCTTTTCTTTTTTCCTTTACCCAAAAAAGAGGAATTAAGGCAGAGATCCCCACCGCTCCCGCCAGCAGAAAGATTGGCTTAAAATCAAACCTTAAAAAATAAAAGAGAAGAAAGGTAGCTGCTGAGCCCCCAATGGCTCCCAGAGTATCCATAGCTCGATGAAGCCCAAAAGCTTTACCTCTTAGCTTAAGAGTAGAATCAGCGATAATAGCGTCCCGGGGAGCTGTTCTAAGGCCCTTGCCCACTCTTTCCACTGCTCTTAGGACAAATATATGCTGCCAGACTAAACAAAGAGCCAAAAAGATTTTAGATAAGGAGGATAATAGATACCCCATGAAGATAAAGGGTTTTCTTTTCCCGGACCTATCCGACCAGAAGCCGGCAAAGACTTTTAAAATGCTGGCCAGACTATCCCCCAATCCCCCAATTAGCCCTACTACCATTCCTCCCCCTCCCAAAGCAACGATGAACATGGGAAGTAGAGGATGAATCATCTCACTACTAATATCAGTAAGAAGACTAACCACTCCCAGAAGGATAACATTAGGGCTTATCTCCTGGAGTAGCCTTTTTCTTTTTAACTTTAACTTCGAGTTCATTCTGAGTTAGCCTGGCTCAAGAACGAGCGCTGCTCTCTGGCTAACATTAACGTGGACGTCTCTCTAGACGACACCTGCCTTCTCCCTTTTCGTAAGATATGGTATATTTGCATGGCTCACCTCAAAGAGAAGATGGGGACGGGTTTATTTTTCTAGCTGACTAGAGCTTTTTGAAATTTTAAAAAGATAAGGCAAGAAGCCCAGTCCGCCATAGTAGATGATCAAAATAATTGGGGAGAAAGCACCCACCTGGGGACAGACTAAATTGGAAATTGCTCTCGATCGAGAAAAAGAGAAAAAGTTAACCAGCCACAAAAGGCCAGTAAGAGCTAGCCAATTGGGATTGGCAATTATCTGGGCTCCTCCCAGGGTTATCAACCCTAATGCCAGGCTAAAGAATCCTAAAGCTAGGATAATTGTCACCAGGGGAGCAATAAGGAGATTGGTTAGAAGACCAATAAAAGGAATTCGATGAAAATAAAAGGCGAGGAGTGGAAGAACCGAAAGTTGCGCCGCTAAGGTAATAGCTAAAGATCTTCTTAACCAGAGCGGCATTTTTTTAAATCTTTCTTCTAGTTGAGGGGTAAGATAGATTATTCCTCCCACCGCGATAAAGGAGAGCTGAAAGCTGGCGGTGAAAAGAGAAAGGGGACTTAAGATAAGAATAAAAAGGGCGGCAAGACTAAGGATCACCAGAGGAGAGATATCTCGGTTGATCAAAAGGCAGGCCAGTCCTACCCCTGCCATTAAAGTTGCCCTGAGCACCGGAGGTCGAAGGCCTGTGAGAACTGCATAATATGCCAGGAAAGGTACAGCCAGAAGAGAGGTCAATTTAAAGGAAAATCCCAGAGTCCTGAAAAAAACAAAAAGGATAAACAAGACCAATCCCACATGGAGACCACTCACCACTAGGATATGGCCGGTACCGGTTTTAAGGAACTTATCTTTAACCACAGCCGGAAGAGAGTCCTTATCTCCCAACATGATAGCCTTTAAGATAAAAGATTCTGGCTGAGGTAAGCTGTGCTCTATTAATCTCACCATCCAATCTCGGCTCCGGTAGGCCCACTTCATCAAAGGATTTCCCCGACCTTTTTTTACCAGGTCCACTTTTCCGGTGCGTAGCTCCACCCAGATCCCTTGATAAGACAGGTATCTTTGCCAATCAAATTCTGCCCCCTTTCCTCCTTTAGGTAAGGTTAGCTTTCCCTTAAGCCTAACCTCATCCCCATAATCGTAGTTGATGAGGGGAAAATAGCTTATCACCCAGACCTTTCCTTCCACTTTTTTTTCTATTTTTTCTGACAAACCGTCTTCTTTTTTTCCGCCTATCTTCTGGGATCTATTTTCAGAACCTATTTTTTCTACCTCCATGATAAATTGCACTCTTTTTCCCTTTAACTGGGGACGATTAATCACTCTTCCGCTTATTTCGAGGGCCTTTTTAGAAGAGGTAAAGTTAATAATATGAGAAGGAGAATGAGGAAAATAGGCATAGCCAAAATAGAGGCTGCCTGCCAAAATGGTAAGAGAAAACAAAAGATACGCAACCAGCCTTTTTCTTTTCTTAAGGTAGAAAATAACCGAGAGGCCGAAGAGTAAGAGAAAAGTTAAGTAGAGGAAAAGAAAGGGTAGGGAAAGATACCTTCCTAAGACTATTCCTGCTATGAAGAAAAGGGTTAGTCCAACAATGGGTTTATTCATCAGGGGGTGAGGATAAATTCTCCTTCGTCCTTTTGGCCAATGGTTACTATATCCCAGATTCTTGATTCTGTCAATAATTCGGGGATTGGGGGACTTTCTTCTTTCCTTCTCGTTGCTGACAATTCTCAGGTCTTCCTTTCATGAGGTGGGTATCTTTGGCAGGTTTGTTATCTTATTCACTTCACGTTTAACCTCGGGTTTCATGGTAAGGCTGAGTACAAAGCGCCCATTCATTACCTGGAAATGAGAAGATCAGCACACCCGAGCGAAGCAGAACGTCTTATCTACATTCTTGAGTAATGAGATTTCTTCTCAATTTGCACATTTCTTCCTGGGTAGGGAGTGAGGGCTGAGCACCCATTTTGGTGACCGCCGATGCTCCTGCCAAATTGGCAAATTCTATGGCCTGAGGAAGGGACCTACCTTGACTAAAACCCAAACATAAGGCACCCATAAAAGCATCTCCAGCAGCAGTCGTATCCACAACCTTTACCTTGACAGCAGGGAAATAAGATCTTTTCTTAGGGCTTAAAAGATACGAGCCTTTCTCTCCCAGTTTCAAAATGACAGCTTTTACTCCCCAGCCAACAAGCTCTTCTGCTCCTTTTTGGGCCTCTGCTAGGTCTTTTACCTCTCGCTTGAGTAAAGCTTCAAGTTCGGTCTCATTGGGAGAGAGAATGTCAGTATTTTGAAGGAGCGATAAAGGTAGGGATCTGGCTGGACCTGCGTCAAGAACAGTAGTTATTCCAAGCCTCTTGGCTTCACCAAAAATGAAGTCAACTGTGGTCACCGGTACTTCAAGCTGGGCCAGGACAATACTTACCCGGGGAAGAATCTCTTTAAGAAGAGCTGCCCTTTGGGGAGAAAATTTCATATTTGCTCCAGGGTCCAGAACGATACTGTTGTCTCCATCCTTGTTGATAATGATCACCGTAACCCCTGAGTGCTCCTTCTTATCCACGGTAACACAGTCTGTGACTACCTTTTCTTTCTCCAGCCCTTGTTTTAACTCTTCTCCTAGAGGATCGGCCCCTACGCATCCGGCGAAGACCGCCTTTCCTCCAAGTCGGGCAATTGAAACCGCCTGGTTGGCTCCTTTACCTCCCGGAATCTTAGAAAAGTCAGAGCCTATGAGCGTTTCTCCTGGTTTAGGGACTCTTTCTGCCCTCACCACAAAATCCATATTGATGCCGCCCAGTACCAGTATGGGTTTCTCCTTCGACATATCCGCTACCACCTTCATTTATTACCAGGAACTTTCGGATTGAGCCTTGGGTTTCCCCAGAGCTTCCTTTAAAGCCACTATAGCCACTTCCAGTTGATCGTTATCGGGCTCGCGGGTGGTGATTTTCTGTAGCCAAAGACCCGGCTTAACTAATAGCTGAATGAATCTATTGTCAGAGCGGGAGGAGATTTTTATTATTTCATATGAGATGCCACCAATCAATGGAATAAAGAGAAATCTGATTAAGCGCTCGGCTAAGGAGGTCGGCCTTCCCAGGAAAATGAAAATGCCGATACTCACGATCATCACCACGAGTAGGAAACTGGTACCGCATCGGGTATGAACAGTGGTGTGTTTTTTAGCATTGTTTATTGTGAGCTCTTCGCCTGCCTCAAAGGTAGCGATACTTTTGTGTTCCGCCCCATGATACTCAAATATTCTTCTGGTTTCTTTCCAGAGGCCGATGGCCCAAATATACATCAAAAAAATGCCCATTCTCACCATTCCGTCCACCAGATTAAAAAGCACCCCCTTTTTGATGCCGAGAAAATCGGTGATGATTAAGGGAAGATAAAAAAACAGTAATATACCCAAACCAAGACCCACAACCACCATCAGAATAGGCCAAAGGGTACCAAATGCCTTGTCCATCGATTCTATTTCATGATCAGCTTGGCTGGTAGCTTCCGCCACCTTATCCTCCATAGCCAGATCTGCTGAAAAGGTTAAGGCTTTTATGCCCAGATATAAAGACTCCACTAGAACTATAGCCCCTCTGAGGATGGGAATATCTAACCATCTCTTTCTTTTGGTCATAGCAATATAGGAATTCTTTCTTACCAGGATACCCCCATCCGCCTGTCTCAGAGCAATGGTGAAAGACTTTGGACCACGCATCATCACCCCCTCAATAACTGCCTGGCCCCCAATGGCGAGATCTTCTTTACTCATATAGTCAGCTCCAGTCTTCTATCTTGTATCTCTAGTAATTTGAGATTCTCGATAGCTATCTCCTCTTGATAGACTGTTCGATTACGGGGTTGAAAAATTGGTGAAAGTGTGGTGCCGCTGGATTTAGCGATGTCTTAGATTGTTAGTCTTCGGTCTTTTCAGATGACCTTATGTTCACCGCGCGAGGACCTCTGGATTCTTCCTCAACTTCAAACTCTACTGATTGTCCTTCTTTCAAGGAATCGAACCTTAGGTCTCGAAGGGCAGTTCGATGGAAGAATATATCTTTTCCATCCTCGGTGGTGATAAATCCATAACCTCGATTTCTCATTAATCTTCTTATTGTGCCTTTGGCCATTTTGAGTCTCCTTTTTAGAGGATTTCCATAGATCACTGTCATCTTAGCTAAAAAGTGGGTTGTGTCAAAAAGCCCTTTCTTTTGGATTTGGTGGTAAAGAGAAATTAAGATATGAGTTGGTCTTATACCCAGAATCTACCGCGATCTCCTTTTCCGTTTAGCTGCCCAAGACTACAGTAACCTTCACCTCCCTCTCTTCTGGTTTATAGGGGATTAAATTCCCCCCTACTGACTTCCCATTTATTATTAGTTGCTTAATTCCCTTACTAACCTTATTCGGATTGCGGACTGCGATGCGGTAGGTAACGCCACGATAGACTCGGGTAATCTTGTATTCTCTCCAGTCTTTGGGAATGCAAGGGTCGATCAACAGTCCCTTATACTCAGGTTTAATACCTAAAATAGCCTGGGAAATAGCCACAAAGCTCCAGGCTGCCGTGCCAGTTAGCCAGGAGTTTTTGGCCTCACCGAAGTTAGGTGCGTCTCGACCTGTAATTACCTGAGCATAACAGTACGGTTCACAGCGATAGGTTTCTATAAGGTTTTCCTTGGTGCTGGGACAGATACGCAGGTAATAGTCAAGGGCTTTGTCACCGTTTCCCAGGATAGTTTCGGCGATGCAGATCCAGGGATTAGCATGGCAGAAAATCCCCGCATTTTCTTTGTATCCTGGTGGATAGGAAGAAATCTCTCCTAAGTTTAGGTAGTACTGGGAATAGGCAGGCTGGTGCAAAAGGATTCCCTGAGGCGTAGATAAGTATTCTTCTACACTATCCAACGCCTTCCGGGCTCGACCATCTTCTAAGCCGACACCGCCCATGATACACCAGCCCTGGGGTTCAATAAATATCTTTCCCTCCTCACGTTCTTTGGACCCCACCTTTGCCCCAGAGTAATCGTAGGCCCGCAGGAACCATTCACCATCCCAACCATAGGTCCCGGTAGCCTTTTTTATAAGCTCGTATCCCTTTTGAAGTTTTTCAGCTTTGTCTTCAGCGCCGGTCTCGCGACAGAGTGCTATTAGTTCCCAGCAACTATAAAGAAATAAGCCAGCAATCATTACCGATTCCGCAACTCCATTGCTCATATCTTGGGCCGTCTGGAAATTTTCTCCCGGTGTTTTTGAAAAACAATTCAAGTTCAGGCAATCGTTCCAGTCAGCATGGCCAATGAGAGGAAGATGATGTGGTCCTAAGTTTTTCAGGGTGTGTTCCATTGAAAGACAAAGGTGCTGAAAAATAGTGGCTTTGCTTTTAGGTGAATCCGAATAGCTAACCAGCTCGTCCAGGATGGAAAAGTCGCCCGTCTCTTTAATGTAGGCGCAAGTGGAGACAACCAACCACAAAGGGTCGTCATTAAATCCACCGCCTATCTCTTCATTCCCCTTCCTGGTCAGGGGCTGATACTGATGGTAGCAAGCGCCGTTAGAAAGCTGAACAGTGGCAAGATCCAGAATTCGCTGCCGAGCCCCCTCTGGAACCATGTGCACAGCACCGAGTAGATCCTGATTGGAATCCCGAAAGCCTATTCCACGACCAATCCCTGACTCATATAAGGACGCGGAACGCGACAGGTTGAAGGTCACTATACACTGGTACTGGTTCCAGACATTGACCATACGTGCTACATGTTCATTATCTATCTCTACCTTGTATCGACCAAGCAGTTCGGTCCAGTATACCCTGACTTTGTTAAACCCTCTGTCTACGGCTTTGTTGGTTTTATAGGCTTTCATTTTAGCATAGAAGCCTTCCTTATTGATAACGTCTGGAGCGGAGAACTTTTCATCATCTTTGTTTTCCATATAGCCCAGTACAAAGTGGAGTCGCTTTGTCTTGGCCGGTTTGAGTGTAATGTTGAGTTGGTGAGCACCGACTGGAGCCCAGCCGTTAGCAATAGATCCGGTGCATTTTCCCTTCATGACTGCCTCAGGAGTCTCAAATCCGTTATGAAAACCAATAAAGGCATCCCGACTGGTATCGAACCCATCTACCCTTTGGCTGCAGGTAAAATAGGCATAGTGGTTTCGCCGCTCCCGATATTCTGTTTTGTGGAAGATAGTACCAGCTTCTACTTCTACCTCGCCTGTACTAAGGTTGCGCTGGAAGTTAGTCATATCATCCATGGCGTCCCAGAGACAAAATTCAACAAACGAGAAAAGAGTTAGCACTTTCTCTTGTGCCGTATTGTTAGTTAGTTTTACCTTCCATATCTCCATATCCTCGCCCAAGGGCACAAAGTAAGTAAGCTCAGCTTCCACACCGTTCTTATGGCCCTTGATCACTGTATAGCCCATACCATGACGACAGGAGTAACCATCTAACGAGGTTCGAGTCGGCTTCCATCCGGGATTCCAAATCGTATCACCTTCTTTGATGTATAGGTAGCGACCACCTATATCATGAGGGATGTTGTTGTAACGATAACGGGTTAGACGGCGTAGCCTGGCGTCCAGGTAGAAACTGTAACCTCCGGCCGTATTAGAGATGATACCGAAGTATCTCTCGCAGCCTAAGTAGTTTATCCAGGGTAGGGGCGTATCAGGCCGAGTAATAACGTATTCCTTATTTACATCATCAAAGTATCCATAGGGGTTTGTTGCTATTCCTTTTTTCCTGTTACTCCTTTCCAACACGCCCTCACCTTAGAGTTTTTGTCACGGATTCTAAGTCCTGCCAATAGTTAGGACTGAGACGCGGAGAAATGGGCGGACCAACAGACCGGGGGAACATTCGCCCCATTAATATTACCCCTTTGTCGCCCCAGTAACTAAGCCACGAACAAATTGCCTCTGCAATACTGTAAAAAATGCCAGTACTGGAAGACTCACCAATACACAAGCAGCCATCATTCCACCCCAGCGGGCCTCTTGCGCGGTGATATATTTCAGAAGGCCGATAGCCACCGTCGTCGTGTCCTTTCCTGTAAGTACAGTGGCAAACAATATCTCATTCCAGGCCATAATAAACCCGTATATGCCCACTGCGGTGATGCCCGGCTTGGCTAAGGGAATTATGACCCTAAAAAGAGCTCCTAGCCGAGTACATCCATCAATCTGGGCCTGTTCATCTATCTCTCTCGGAATGGTATTAAAGTAACCTCTCAGAATCCAGATAGAAAAGGGAAGAGCAAAAGAGGTATAGGTAAAAATCATCCCCCAATAAGTATTTCTCATGGGAAGGCCTATGTTTTTTCTTATCCAGACAAACATCACAAAGTAAGGAATGAGGAAAAGGATTCCGGGAAACATCTGAGTGGACAATATCGAAACGGTATAGACAGTTCTACCGGGAAAAGCAAAACGAGAGACAGAGTAGCCAGCGAGAACGGCGATAAGAACACAAAAGAACATGGTTCCAGGACTTATGATTATGCTATTTCTAAAGTAATTCAGTATCTTAACCTCCTTGTTTACCATCTTATAATTATTCAGAGTAGGCCTGCGGGGTATCCAGCTAGGTTCCTTGCCCGCTATTTTAATGTCTGATGCCTGAATCTCCAGCCTGGTCTTAAAAGAACCAGAGACCATCCAAACAAAAGGTATCAGCACCGATATTAAAATAATGACTACCATAAGGTACAAAAGCACTCTTTTCATCTTTCTGGTAATCTTTCTATTCACTATCCCGCTTCTGCCGGCCGGATTTTCTTAACGTAGAATATGGTAAAGACGAGCATAATACCCATCAAAACCACTGACATGGCTGAGCCAATTCCGTAATGGAAAGACTCAAAAGCC
The DNA here is from genome assembly GCA_046760365.1 of bacterium. GTDB lineage: Bacteria > Aerophobota > Aerophobia > Aerophobales > AE-B3A > AE-B3B. Next base: position 9,153 of record JBHIEA010000001.1, on the reverse strand, counting down.
TCCCTTAAAATAAGAGTAGAGGGAACATCTGCGGCAATACCCGGATCTCTACCCAACAATACGTAAAATTGATTAAAGGCATTGAAATTCCACAAAACCGAGAGAAGCACGAGAACGGTAGTTACCGGCATAAGAAGGGGGAAGGTAATAAACCTGAATCGCTGCCAGAGTGAAGCCCCATCAATCTTAGCTGCATCATACAACTCAGAAGGAACAGACTGCAATCCCGCCAGGAGTATTAAACAGGTAAAGGGCCATCCTTTCCAAATACTGGCCACCGTCACCGCGTAAATAGCCCTATCCCCGACTAACCAGATCTTTGGCTCTGAAATCCAACCCCAAGCTAGTAAGTATTTGTTCACTATGCCTATTCTAGCCTGAAACATAAACCGCCAAACACTATAAGATACTGCGTCTGGAATAATATAAGGAAGAAGTACTATTCCTCTGACAATTGTTCTTCCCACAAAGTTCTGGTTTAAGACCAGAGCTACCCCCAGACCGATAAAATAACCTAAAGAGATAACCACAATTCCGTAGTAGGTTATATTCCACAAAGAACGCAGGAAACGGCCCCCGGTGGGACTATTCGCATCCAAGCCCTCTAGATAATTACTGATCCCTACAAATGGAGCCTTGGTCCAGTCAGCCACGGTATATATATCAAGACCAGTAAAACTAATAGTAAGTCCCCATAGCATAGGAAGAATATGAACCAGAGTCATGCAAATTAGAGCAGGAATGAGTAGGTAGTAGGCGACTGCGTTTTTTTTTACTTGCGCTAATAAACTTCCATTATCTTGGGGCTTTTTCAAATGCCTTTCCTCCAACTGCCCAGTCTAGCTGCTAAGGTCTGCGGCCCTTTACCAATTCGTCAGGATAATTCGTTCAAGCGCGCATGGTGATTACAAGGAACGCCTGTTTTTCTTTCCTTCATTGCTCTTAGCTTGGTTTTTAGCGAACAAGCAAAGTGAAGAGAGGAACAGCCTTTCCTTTCTTCAGGATTTGGCCGTTTCCTCTCTTCAAACCAAAATTGCCTCCTCTGAGATAGACTGATAGGAGGTAAAGCCTATTTCTCTTTCGCCAAAGCCCTGTCAATTGCCGCAGCGGCCCTATCCAGGTATTCCTTAGCAGTATCTTCCGTATACTCTCCATTGATATAGGCAGTTAGAACATTCTTGAACTCACCCACCACTGCGTTTTCAATATCTCCCCAAACTCCCAATGGAGGGTAAGCGGTAGCATAGGACAGAGTCTTCTTAAAGACTTTCCAGACACCCGTCTCATAGTAGGGATCCTTAAAAGCCACAAGTTTTGCTGGCAACATGTGGGTCAGGTTCTTGGTATAGTCAACGAGAACTTGTTTGCTTATCAGGTAGCTTATCCAGGCTTTTGCAGCTTTCTTGTGTTCACTGTTGGCGAAAATGACCAGATTACTTCCACCTGAGAAAGCAGCTTGCCCGACCGGACCTAGCGGAGGCTCAACAACGCCGTAGTTCAGGGTAGGATTCTCGTGCTCGATATTGGCAATATTCCATGGTCCCATATAGCACATGGCAGCGTTACCATTTATGAAAGCAGAGTCAGCCTGTGGTTGATTATATTCAGCACACGCTGGATCTGCTAGCCCTGTCCTTACCAGATCCACATACCACTTCATCGCTTTGACTCCAGCCTCGCTATTGAGAGTTGCTTTCTTGTTGTCAGCACTCAAGAGGCTTCCTCCGGCTTGCCACAAAAGTATAGCCCAGTTGTGGAGAAGATCCCAGGCATTGGTTCCAGCCATAGCAAATGCCCTGCCTTTACCGAACTTCCCAACGATTTTCTCTCCAGCAGACATTACCTCATCCCATGTCGTTGGCGGGGTTGCTCCTGCTGCCTCAAACATATCTTTATTATAGAACAAACACCTTGTTTCGGCAAACCAAGGAATACCATAGAAATCACCTTTGTAGGTGGTGGACTCTAAGTTTGCCGTCATGAAGCTATCGGCCCCACCAAATTGGCCAATATCAAGACGCTCCAATCCGCCGGTTGCAGCAAACTGGGGATTCCAGGTCGTACCAACCTGAGACACATCACATATTGGTTCAATAAGCGCCATTGATATCTTGGGCCATGCATCACCCCACCCAACTATCTCGTACTCAACGGTAATGTCAGTCATGGCCTTGAAATCAGCCGCTGCCTGCTTCAACCAATCTAGGTAGGGCTCATCAGGAGCATTAGGCATGGTCCAAAAGGTTATGGTCTCCCCAGCCCAGCCGAATCCTGCACAGAGAAAAACGCCTACCAATATAAATAACATAATCTTCTTGAACATTGTCTTAATCTCCTCCTTTGACTCTTAAATCTTTTCTTCTTCTGACCTTGTTTCTCATAAAACAAAATCCTCCTCCACGACTTCCCGATTTTTTGGAAACGTTTTCACCTCCTTGTAGAATATTTTTGCTTTCGGGATTACCGAGGGTCTCTACCTTTACTCCACTAGTAGAGAGCATCGTCCCCCATTTTAAACCGGTAATCCTCCTTGAAGATTCAGAGCTTAGGTGGCCCCGTGGAATCTCGAACCACTAATTCCGTTAGAATCACTGTTTGAGTAGGTTTTTTAGCAATATTATTTATGCTCTCCAGGGCTTTTCTTACCGCTGTTCGTCCCAACTCTCGCTTGAATACCCTTATAGTAGTCAGACTTGGGCGAGCCTGCTTTGCCTGCAGGATGTCATCAAATCCCACTAAGCTCACATCTTCGGGTATTCTTAATCCTTGCTCTCGGATAGCCTTTGCAGCAGCCAGAGCAATTATATCGGTGGCAGCAAAAATAGCACCTGGAAAAGAGTGAATTTTTATCTTTCTTTTCATGACTTTATAAGCATCGTCGAAATCCAAATCTGACTCCCAAATTATCCTTTCATCGTATTCTAATCCTGCCCTCCTTAGTGTCTCCTTATATCCCTCAAACCTTTGTATGAAGCTCGGTCTATCTTGCGGCCCTCTTATATAACCAATTCTTCGATGACCTAATTTCATAAGATGATTGACCGCCTTGCAGGCACCGTTAAAATTGTCAATTACTACAGAATCTACATTTTTTCCGCTTATGGCATGATCTACCAATACCAATGGTATGTCTCCCTGTTCAAGTTTTAGGATAAATTCTTCATCGATCTTACTGGCAAGAATAACCGCATCTATATTTTTCTGCTCAACCATTCTGGGCAAATCCTTTTCCTTCTCATCAAAAACAGAAAATATGAGATGGTAATTTCTTTCTCTTGTTTCAGCCTCGATTCCCTCGAAAACCCTGGAATAGAAAGGATTAGACGTACTACCCTTAACGCTGCTAGGAAGTATAAAACCTATGTTTCCTGTTCTTCTGGTAACCAGACCCCGGGCTATAGCATTAGGGCTGTAGTTAATTTCCTTTGCTGCTTTTAATACTCTCACCTTGGTCTCATTCTTAACCGGTCCGCTATTATTCAGAGCTCTTGAAGCTGTGGATATCGATACCCCCGCTCGCTTAGCCACATCTCGAATCGTCACTGTCACTCTGGCTCCTCCTCTTCAAGAAATGTATTTGGTAATAACGTTTCCTATTTTTGCTTGATATTTTGCTTTATTAGGGCCGGTTTAGAGGAAATCTGCCTCATTTTCAGCAACTTTCTCCGCTGGATGAGAAAAGAAACGTTTTCATTTTCCTAGGTATTTATAATACAATTTTATTTTTTGTCAACCCCCTTTTTGCCGAGAAATTTCTCTAATGGGGCTACCACTCAGAAAAATAGCACCAACGAGAAGTGCTATATAAGGAAAGGACGTATGAGGAACATTCCTCTGTACCACGGATACTGGCCTTTATCATCTTTTGAGTTCCTAGTTTCATCAAAGATTAGGGAACCAGAGTTCACATAGGCTTTCTTTTGTCAGCTAGGTGATTAAGAGAAGATTAATTTCCAAAGGTCAAGGTCCAGAGGATTTAATAACCTACACCGTTATTCTCAATTACTTTTCTATACCAATGGGCACTTTCCTTGAAGATCCTCTTTTGAGTGGGATAATCCATATAGATTAGCCCAAAACGTTTAGAATACCCATAAGTCCACTCAAAGTTATCCATCAGTGTCCAGACAAAATACCCATTTAACCTTACCCTCTCCTCTATGGCTTTATGAACGAAGAGGAGGTGCTCTTTTAGGTAACTTATTCTTTGATCATCTTTTACTTTACCCTCCTCATCTAACCTATCCTGAAAAGCAGCTCCATTTTCAGTCACATAAATAGCCTGAGGAGAGTAATCATCCTGAACTCTTTTTGAAATCTCATAAATTCCTTGAGGATAGATTTCCCATTCCATCTCGGTACATTCAGCTTCCTTGGGTTTTGAGAAAGAGAAGTTTAAGATTTTTTCTTTTGGGCTGTTTTTAACTATCCAGCGGGAATAGTAGTTAATTCCCAGAAAATCTATTTTTCTTGATATAGTGCTCATATCTCCGGGAAAGATTTGAGGAGCACTGTCCTGGTAATACTCCCACATATCAGGAGGATAAGCACCCTTAAAAACAGGGTCCAAAAACCAGCGGTTAAGATAACCATCACCTCTTTTTGCCGCCTTTATATCCTCTTCTTTCTGGGAGCTAGGATGAATGGGGGAGAGATTAAGAGTAATTCCTACCCTGGTATTTTCATCTCCCAGATTTTTTAAAGCCTCTGCTGCCCTGCCGTGTGATAAAAGAAGGTGATGAGAGACTTGAAGGGCAGTAGCAAAATCCATTATCCCCGGGGGGTGAGTACCAAAAGCATGTCCTAAAAAAGAAACCACCCAGGGTTCATTATGGGTGATCCAGTAATGGACCCGACCTTTTAAGTGATGAGCCACCAAAGCTGTGTAATCTGCGAAATACTCAGCAATATCTCGATTTTTCCACCCCCCTTCTTCCTGAAGAGCCTGGGGCAGGTCCCAGTGATAGAGGGTAACGAAGGGTTCAATCTCCGCCTCAAGGAGCTCATCTACTAAACGGTCATAAAAATCAAGACCGGCTTTGTTTACCTTCCCTTTTCCCTTTGGAATCACTCTGGGCCAGGAAATTGAGAAACGGTAAGCTTTAAGGCCGATCTTTTTCATATTTTCTACATCTTCTTTATACCGGTAATAGTGCTCGCAGGCTACATCTCCTGTATCTCCTCTATGTATTTTTCCTGGAATATGGGAAAATCGATCCCAAATAGATTCTCCCTTTCCATCCTCGTTACAAGCCCCTTCAATCTGATGGGAGGCCGTTGCCGCACCCCATAGAAAATTATGGGGAAACTTTCGAAGCTTTTCTCTCATAGAAACCTCCTGACTTTAAGCGAATTGAATGAAAAATGAAAGAGGAAGGTACAAAGTCTCCTTCCTCCGGGGTACCTGCCGACCACAGTGGCCGAGGCCCTTTCGAGTCACCTAACTGTAAATTCGGTAGTCATCGAATCGGTTTTATTATATGAGTTATTATTTGTAATATGTCAAGTCTCCGGACTTTCTTGCCTTTTAGTTCTCATCTGTTATATTAGGCAAAGAGTTTTTTATCAAAGAAGAGTGGGGGGCAAAGTTAAGAAAAATGAAAGAAAATTAAATGCCTGAAAAGGAGTAATGGTCAGATCATTCAAAAAAATGGTTGGCAGGAGCCAGGCTAAGGCGCTGCCCGGAGCCGGAGTAAGAAAATTCTTAAAGATACTGGAACAGAAAAATGTAATGGTGGGTCTCGTTACGGGAAATTTAGAACCCATTGGCAGGGATAAGTTAAGGAAGCTGCGATTAAATGAATCCTTTAAAATTGGTGGTTTTCAATCCAGACTATATCTTTGCTGACCTAGCTGATACCGACAAGATATTGAAAGCTATTCTCCAGATTAGTCCTTCTTTTCCAGAAAGATTTTCTCCTTAATTTTCTCTAGCTTTAGTTTACCAATTCCCGGGACTCTTAGAAGCTCAGATAAGTCCTGAAATGGTCCCTTTTCTTCCCGATGGGCCACAATTCTTTGCGCCAGGACCGGGCCAATGCCGGGAAGATAGGTAAGTTCACGAGGAGAGGCTCGGTTAATGTCGATCTTCTCTCCCGGAATCCAGATTTCATCCTCGTCCTTTAACCGAGAACCTAAATTGAGTCTCGTTAAATCTGCCTGAGGAAGGGCTCCCCCTGCTTTCTTCACTGCCTCAATAACCAGGCTTCCTTCAGACAAACTATACCAACCTGGCTCTCTCACTGCTCCGCTTATTTTTACTTTGACCAAACTGTTAGAAGTAGGTAAAGAAGAACTTCGAGTCCGAGGAATACCTCCCAAGAGTTTTATCCCCATTCCTACCAAAAATGCTCCTAATATGAAAATGAGAACCGTTTGCTCTTCTCGGGTGAGGTTCCACATCTAAGCTTCCCCTTTTGTGTCCTATCTAGCCACAATATTCACCAATTTATGAGGAACCCAAATTAGCTTCTTAATCCCTTTACCTTGAAGGTATCTTCTTACTTTTTCTCGTCGCAAGACCTCATTCTCAATTTCCTCTTTTACCATAGCCCTCGAGACTAGAATCTTGTCTCGCAGCTTCCCATTAATCTGAATTACGATGGTGATTTCCTCTTTCTTGAGGGCATCTTCTCGGTAAGAAGGCCAGGGGTGAAAGGTCAGACTTTTTTCATTGCCCATCTTCTGCCATAACTCCTCACAGATATGGGGAGTAAAGGGTGAGAGAAGAAGAACCAGGATACTAAGGGCCTCTTGATAAATTAGGGCGTCTCTATCCGGATATTGGTAAAGAAAATTAACCAGTTCCATAAGGGAGGCAAGAGCAGTATTAAAGTGAAACCGGAGCTCAATATCCTCACTCACTTTTTTTATCGTCTTATGTACCTGGTGCTGAAGAATTCTTTCTTTTTGGTTGAGTTCCTGCGGACCACGATAAATTTCTCTAAAATCACCGGAAAAGCTTGCCCCAGATAATTCATTAGCGATCTTCCACACCCTTTTTAAGAATCTTTCTATTCCTTCTAATCCTTCCTCTTTCCAATCCAAATCAAGCTGAGGAGGAGCGGCAAACAAGATAAACCCTCGCAAAGTATCGACTCCATATCTTCTGATTATCTCTTCTGGCTCCACTACATTCCCTTTAGATTTAGACATCTTGGCTCCGTCTTTTATTACCATTCCTTGAGTAAACAACCTTTTGAATGGCTCTCCCACTTGGATAAGTCGTAAGTCTCGCAAAACCTTGGTAAAGAAACGAGAATACAACAGATGAAGGATAGCGTGTTCGACTCCTCCGATATACTGATCTACGGGCATCCAATAATTAACTTCATCAGAGTCAAAACAAATCTTATCATGTCTTTTACTGGCATATCTTAAAAAATACCAGGAAGAGTCAACAAAGGTGTCCATGGTATCGGTATCCCGTCTGGCATCCTGCTTGCACTGAGGGCACTTACACCTGACAAAGGAGGAAACCTTACTCAAAGGGGATACTCCTCTGGTGGTGATTTTAACATTCCAAGGCAGAACCACGGGAAGGTCCTTCTCAGGAACCGGTACCACTCCACATTCCGGGCAATGAATCATGGGGATCGGCGTTCCCCAATATCTCTGGCGAGAAATGCACCAATCTCGCAGTTTATAGTTAACCTTGGGGGTAGCTATTCCCTTCTTCTGCATCCAGAGGCTCATCTTCTTTCTCGCTGCCTGACTCGAGAGGCCATTAAACTGCTCTGAGTTGACCATTTTCCCTTCTTCCAGGTAAGCTTCCTTTATATTTTTTTCATCAAGATTAGAACCAGAAGGGCGAACAACTACTCTGAGGGGAAGATTATACTTTTTGGCAAATTCAAAGTCTCGCTCATCATGGGCAGGGACAGCCATAATGGCTCCGGTTCCGTACTGGATAAGTACATAATTGGCTATCCAGATCGGTATTCTCTCTTCATTTGCTGGATTTATAGCCTCAGAGCCGGTGGGAATCCCTTCTTTTTTAATCTCTCCTCTGGTTGGTGCCTCAAGCCTCATCTTTTCCACCACCGGCTTTATTTCCGGCTTTCTTCTGGTAATTTTCTCTACCAGTGGGTGCTCTGGAGAAAGAACCAGATAGGTGGCCCCAAAAATAGTATCGGGACGAGTAGTAAAGACAGGAATCTCGGTGGAGTCCTCGGCCAATCTAAATTTGATCTCGAGCCCCACGCTTTTCCCTATCCAATTGGTCTGCATTTTTTTTACGGTAAGAGGCCAGTTCTCCAGATCTTCGAGATCAGCCAGAAGCTCCTCGGCATATTGGGTAATCCTGAAAAACCACTGATTTAATTCTTTTTCCAGGATCGGGGTCTCACACCGATAACATCTACCATTTTCTACCTGTTCATTGGCAAGCACGGTCCGGCAATGGGAACACCAATTAGCAGAAGCTTTTTTTCGGTAAACTAAGCCTTTTTCATACAATTTCAAAAAAAACCATTGATTCCAGCGATAATACTGTTCATCAGAGGTAATGAGCTCTCGCTTCCAGTCATAAGAAAATCCTAGGCGCTTGAGCTGCTTTCTTAAAGTTTCGATATTGCGGTAGGTCCATTCTCGGGGATGAATATTTTTCTCAATGGCGGCATTTTCAGCAGGAAGGCCAAAAGCATCAAATCCAATGGGATGAAGAACATTGTGACCTTGCATCCTCTTATATCTAGCTACCACGTCTCCCATGGTATAATTTCGTACGTGTCCCATATGGATGCCCCCGGAAGTATAAGGAAGCATCTCTAGAAGGTAATATTTTTTCTGATCCTCCTTTTTTTGGCAGACGAAGGTACCTTCCTTCTCCCACCTTTTCTGCCATTTTTGCTCAATTTCTCGAGGATGATAATCAAAACTCATACCCACAATCCCTTAAAAAATTGCCTTAAGACCACGTACACACTCTACCTTAAGATTTTTACGCCGAGGCCTATCACCTCGGCTAAATTTATGACTACCTGATTTAATAGCAAAAGATTTTTTGCCTGTTTTTGCTGAAGCCGACGATAGGATTTGAACCTACAACCTGCTGATTACGAATCAGCTGCTCTACCATTGAGCTACGTCGGCCTGGTGCCGAGGGGCAGAATCGAACTGCCGACACCTGGATTTTCAGTCCAGTGCTCTACC